>JBBIJL010000138.1:0-5859 GCA_037446005.1 Gallionellaceae bacterium
CTCGATCCTGATGTACGTTGTGCCGCTTTCTTTGCTGCTCAGCGGCGGCATGCTGGGAGCGCATTGGGCGACCAATGCGGCCAGCCGCGACGGTTATGCCGCACTGGGCTCGTTGTGCGGTTTGGTCGGCGGTTTTGTGTTGGCGAAATGGATGTCCAAATATCTGGCTGTGTCGGCTGTGGCGCGGCCAGTTGCGCCGTCGCAGCCAGATTGATTTTAGAAGTGCCCTTTGGTTGCCCTTGAAATGCCGATGCGCCATCCCTAGATAGGCTTGAGCTTAATTCCAGACTAAAGGAGAGAGAATGTTGAAGAAGTTTTTTATCATCGCGTTGTTCGGTCTCTTTGCGCAAGCGTCGGAAGCAAAAGAACTGCCGGATTTCACCGAGCTGGTGGAAAAGCAGGGGGCTGCGGTTGTGAATGTCAGCACTACCCAGATCATCCGCAACACACAGGCTTTTCCGGGAATGCCCAATCTGCCCGAGGGCGATCCTTTCTACGAATTTTTCCGCCACTTCGCCCCGCAAGTGCCGCGCGAACAGGAATCGCAGTCGCTGGGCTCCGGCTTCATTATCAGTGCCGACGGCTACATTTTGACCAACGCGCATGTGGTCGATAGCGCCGACAAAATTACGGTGCGCCTGACAGACAAGCGCGAATTCAAAGCCAAAGTCATCGGCGCGGACAAACGCACCGATGTTGCCTTGCTCAAGATCGAGGCGAGCGGCTTGCCCAAAATTTCCCAAGGCGATCCCAGCCTGCTGAAGGTTGGCGAATGGGTGCTGGCCATCGGTTCGCCGTTCGGTTTCGACAGCAGCGTAACGGCGGGCATCGTGAGCGCCAAGGGGCGCTCTTTGTCGCAGGAGAATTTCGTGCCGTTCATCCAGACCGATGTGGCGATCAACCCCGGCAATTCAGGCGGGCCGCTGTTCAACATGAATGCGGGGCTGCGCGGCATCAACTCGCAGATATACAGCCGTTCGGGCGGCTATATGGGCTTGTCCTTCGCGATCCCGATCGACGTGGCGATGGATGTGGTCAGCCAGTTGCGCGCATCCGGCAAGGTAACGCGCGGGCGCATCGGTGTGGTGATACAGGAAGTGACGCGCGAACTGGCGGACTCCTTTGGCTTGAACAAACCCACGGGGGCGTTGATTTCGAATGTAGAAAAAGGCGGTCCGGCGGACAAGGCGGGGATACAACCCAGCGATGTGATCCTGAAATTTGACGGCAAGACGGTGAATGCTTCGCACGACTTGCCGCGTATCGTGGCAAGTACGCGTCCCGGCAGCAAGGTGGTCGTGCAACTCTGGCGCAAGGGTGAAACGCGCGAAGTGAATCTGACTGTGGGTGAGACCGCCGATGACAGCCGCGTCGCGCAACGCGGCAATAAAAACGGAGGCAATGCGGCGCCGGCAAGCGAGAGCAATGAGCGGCTCGGTTTAATCTTGTCGGAGTTGACCGGCGAACAGAAAGCCGAATTGCAAATCGAGGGCGGGTTGTTGGTGGAGGACGCCAAAGGTGTTGCGGCACGCAGCGATTTGCGTCGCGGCGATGTCATTTTGGCGATAGGCAATCTGGCGATCAAATCGGTGGAGCAATTCAACGAGGTGCTGAAACAAATCCCCAAGGGGCGCAATGTGGCTTTGCTGGTGCGCCGAGGCGACGTCACCTCGTACTTGGCGATCAAGTTGGACGAAAAATAAACGGCAGCGAACCCGGTTCGCGCTTGCGGTCAGTACAGCGTATCCCGCCAAAATCGGCTAGAATCCGCGCCTTGCGAATTCCTGTCTATTTGGGCGGGATACGTTTTTTATCAGACAGATAATTCATGCAACATATACGAAACTTCTCCATCATCGCCCACATCGACCACGGTAAATCCACATTGGCCGACCGCATCATCCATTTGTGCGGCGGCTTGTCCGACCGCGAGATGGAGGCGCAGGTGCTGGACTCGATGGACATAGAGCGCGAGCGCGGCATCACCATCAAGGCGCAGACCGCCGCGCTGAACTACAAGGCGCGCGACGGGCAGGTCTACAACCTGAACCTGATCGACACGCCGGGACACGTGGACTTTTCCTATGAAGTGTCGCGCTCGCTTTCCGCCTGCGAAGGCGCGTTGTTGGTGGTGGATGCCTCGCAGGGCGTGGAAGCGCAGACCGTGGCCAATTGCTACACGGCGCTTGATTTGGGCGTGGAAGTGGTGCCGGTGCTGAACAAGATCGACCTGCCTTCCGCAAATCCCGACAACGCCATCGCTGAGATTGAGGATGTGATCGGCATCGACGCGCACGACGCGGTGCATTGCTCGGCCAAGACCGGCTTGGGCGTGCAGGATGTGCTGGAGTCGCTGATCGTTAAAGTGCCGCCGCCCAAGGGCGATGTTGCTGCACCGTTGCAGGCGCTGATCGTTGATTCGTGGTTCGACAACTATGTCGGCGTGGTGATGCTGGTGCGCATCGTCAACGGCACACTCAAGCCCAAGGACAAAATCCTGTTCATGGCGACCGGCGCGCAACACTTGACCGAGCATGTCGGCGTATTCACGCCCAAGTCGCAGAACCGCGAATCGCTGTCCGCGGGGCAGGTGGGCTTTGTCATTGCGGGTATCAAGGAGCTGAAAGACGCCAAAGTGGGCGACACGGTCACGCTGGCGGCCAACCCGGCCAGCGCGCCTTTGCCCGGTTTCAAGGAGATTCAGCCGCAGGTGTTTGCCGGGCTGTTCCCGGTAGAGTCCAACCAGTACGAGGCGCTGCGCGACTCGCTGGAAAAGCTCAAGCTGAACGATGCCGCGCTGCAATACGAGCCGGAAGTTTCGCAGGCGCTGGGCTTCGGCTTCCGCTGCGGCTTCCTCGGTTTGCTGCACATGGAAATCGTGCAAGAGCGCCTGGAGCGCGAGTTCGACATGGACCTCATCACCACCGCGCCGACGGTGATCTACGAAGTGCTGATGAAGGACGGCAGCATTCTGATGGTGGACAACCCGGCCAAACTGCCGGACATGTCCAAAGTCGAAGATATCCGCGAGCCCATCGTTTCGGTGAACCTCTATATGCCGCAGGAATATGTGGGCGCGGTCATCACGCTGTGCACGCAAAAACGCGGCATGCAGATCGACATGAGCTACCACGGCAAGCAGGTGCTGCTCAAATACGAAATGCCGATGGGCGAGATCGTGCTGGATTTCTTCGACAAGCTGAAGTCGGTATCGCGCGGTTATGCCTCGATGGATTACGAGTTCAAGGAGTACCGCTCGGCGGATGTGGTGAAGGTGGACATGCTGATTAACGGCGAGAAGGTGGACGCGCTATCCATCATCGTGCACCGCGCCAACAGCCAGTATCGCGGGCGCGAAGTGGCCGCCAAGATGCGCGAGTTGATCCCGCGCCAGATGTTCGACGTGGCGATTCAAGCCGCCATCGGTGCCAACATCATCTCGCGCGAGAACGTCAAAGCCCTGCGCAAGAACGTGCTGGCCAAGTGCTACGGCGGCGACATCTCGCGTAAACGCAAGCTGCTGGAAAAGCAGAAGGCCGGTAAAAAACGCATGAAACAAGTGGGCAGCGTGGAGATTCCGCAGGAAGCATTCCTCGCTATTCTGCGTGTGGACGATAAATAAATGGGAATCGCGATGGACTTTGCTTTGATCATGTTCGTGCTGCTGGTGGTGACCGGCGGCGTTTGGCTATTGGACAAATTCGTATTGCGCCCCAAGCGCGCAGCAGAAGTCGCAGAGCCTTGGTGGGTCGAATATGCCAAGAGCTTTTTCCCTGTCATTCTGGCGGTGTTTTTGCTGCGCTCGTTTCTGGTCGAACCGTTCAAGATACCTTCCGGTTCAATGATTCCGACGCTGCAAGTGGGCGATTTTATTCTGGTGAATAAGTTTACTTTCGGGGTGCGTTTGCCGATCATCAATCAAAAAATTGTCGCGCTGAACGATCCCAAGCGCGGCGATGTGATGGTGTTCCATTACCCGGAAAATCCTTCCGTGGATTATATTAAGCGCGTAGTCGGCGTGCCGGGAGATACTGTCACTTACCGCAACAAAAAATTATGGATAAACGGCGCGGAACAGACGCAGCGGCGCGAGGGTGATTACAACTATCTCGAAAGCGGCTTGAAGTTTGCCCACACCGAGCAATATAGCGAGGATCTGAGCGGGCATGCGCATCCGGTTCTGCTTAATCCCGAGATGCCGTCGGTGCACTTGGGCAGTGTCGCCGAATTTCCGCAGATCGAGAATTGCCGCTATAGTCTGGAAGAGGTGAGCTGCAAGGTTCCCGCCGGGCACTATTTCATGATGGGCGACAATCGCGACAACAGCCGCGACAGCCGTTACTGGGGCTTCGTGCCCGACAACATGATCGTGGGCAAAGCCTTTTTTATCTGGATGAATTTTAGCGACCTGAAGCGCATTGGTTTGTCGATTAACTGAACAAGTACATTGATAAGGAGCGATGATGAAAGCATGTAAAAACAAACAACAGGGCATCGGATTTGCCGGGCTCATTTTTATCATTGCCGGGGTGGTATTCATCGCGGTGCTGGGGATGAAAGTTGTTCCCGCCTATATGCACAACGGCGAGGTCGTGCATATATTCAAGGCGGTTGCCGCCGATCCCGAAATGCAAAATGCCGGCGTTAAAGATATTCGCGCCTCGTTTGAAAAAAGGGCGATGATGGATAACATCAGCGAGATCAGCGCCGAGGATATTCAGATAGACAAAGAGGGCGGACGCTTGGTTTTGAGCGCCAGTTACCCGGTGAAGATTCCCTTGGCCGGCAACATCAGTCTGCTGCTTGAGTTCAATCCGAGCAGCGCAAAATAACCCAACGGGCATTCAAGAAGGTCTTGTTGATAATGAATTTGCTGCGCCCGTTCCCGCACCTCAATCCTCTGATGCCGCAACTAGCCATTCGGCTAAGCCCGCAAACGGGCAAGTCGTTGGTTATCCCGCAAGCGGGCGAGGAGACGAGCGAATCGCTACGCGTGTTTCATATTAACGCATGAATCGCGAGTCGTTGTGTCGGCAGATCGGCTACCAGTTTGCGCAGCCGCAACTGCTGCAAAAGGCGCTCACGCATCGCAGTTATAGTACGGCGCATTACGAGCGTCTGGAGTTTTTGGGCGACAGCGTACTGAACTGCGCCATCGCCAAATATCTTTTCGATCACCATCCCGAACTGCCGGAAGGCGACCTTTCCCGGTTGCGCTCGAATCTGGTCAATCAGCAAACGCTGTGCGCGCTTGCGCAGGGACTGAATCTGGGCGAGCTGCTGCTGTTGGGAGAGGGCGAGCGCAAGAGCGCCGGATCCCGCCGCCCCTCCATTTTGGCGGACGCGATGGAAGCCTTGTTCGGTGCGGTGTTTATGGATGCCGGCTTTGCCGCAGCGGAACAGGTTGTGTTGCGCCTGTACGTTCCATTCATCGCGCAGATGGATGTGCAGAGTCTGGGCAAAGATGCCAAGACCCAGCTGCAAGAGTATTTGCAGGCACGCAAACTGGCATTGCCCAAATACACCGTGGTTGCCACGCAGGGCGAAGCGCATGCACAACTGTTTGTGGTCGAATGCGAAATCGCCCAACTGAAAGTCGTTACGCGCGGCGAAGGCAGCAGCCGCCGCATCGCCGAACAAGCCGCAGCCAACGCTGCCTACAACATACTGAACCAACCCAAACCATGACCGATACTCCACATACTTTTCATAGCGGCTTTATCTCCATCGTCGGACGCCCCAACGTGGGCAAATCGACGCTGCTCAACCACCTCATCGGGCAGAAGATCAGCATCACCTCGCGCAAGGCGCAGACTACGCGCCACCGTATCACCGGCATCCTCACCGAGGAGCAGACGC
>JBBIJL010000139.1:0-5837 GCA_037446005.1 Gallionellaceae bacterium
TTGTAGCGGCTGCTGCCGCGCATTTGCACGAGCTGTTCGGCCAGAGAGCTTGCCGTGGCAAACCCGGCTTCGCCCAGCGCTGCGGTCAGCGCTTCCGCAGCCAGATGTTCGTTCCAGAACGGACTGTCGCTCGCTTCATCCTGTTCGGTGGTGAAAATTTGGCTGAAGTGGCGGCTGACGCGCTCGCGGTGGATGTCCAGTTCGGCCAGCAGCGCGGCATAGTCGGCGTAGCCCATGCCCGCCGCGAGCAGGGCGCGGTTCGCTTCGTCGGTGGGAATGTCCTGCGTTTGCTGGTCGTCCAGATACTGCAAGCGGTGTTCCAGATTGCGCAGGAACACATAGGCATCGTTTAACTCTTGTTCCGTCTGCGCATCCAGTTGCCCGAGTCCTGCGAGCAGGCGCAGCACGGCCTGCGTGGGGCGGATGCGCAATGAGGCATCGCGACCGCCGCGGATGAGCTGGAACACCTGGGCGATGAATTCGATTTCGCGGATGCCGCCGGGGCCGAGTTTGATGTTGTTGGCGCGGTCGCGGCGTTCGACTTCCTGGCGGATTTGCGCGTGCAGTTTGCGCATCGATTCGAATGCGCCGTAATCGAGGTATTTACGGAAGATGAAGGGCTGCGCCAGCGCCATTAGCTCATTTACTGTCAAGGCATTCGCGGGGGCAATGACGCGGGCTTTGATCCACGCATAGCGTTCCCATTCGCGCCCCTGCGACACCAGATATTCTTCCAGCGCGGCGAAACTCATCACCAGTGCACCGCTGTCGCCGTACGGGCGTAGACGCATATCGACGCGAAAAACGAAACCGTGCGCGGTGAGTTCGTTGATGAGATTGATGAGCTTGCGCCCGACGCGGCTGAAAAACTCGCGGTTATCCAGCTTGCGCGCGCCGTCGGTTTCGCCGTCTTCGGCATAGACGAAAATCAGGTCAATGTCGGAAGAGACATTCAGCTCGCCGCCGCCCAGCTTGCCCATGCCGATGACCAGCAGTTCCTGCACCTGACCGCTTTCCGCGCCTACCGGCTGGCCGTACTGCTCCGCCAGCGAGCGGGTGGCGAAGTCCAGCGCGCGCCGCACTGCCAGTTCGGCCAGCGCGGTCATGCAGCGCATGACTTCACCGAGGTCGGCTAGTCCGCCCAGATCGCGCATCAGAATTTTGAGCATGACGCGTTTGCGCAAATCACGCAGAGCACGGGACAGTTCTTCTTCGTTAGCGGCGGGCATGGCATCCAGCCAGCCACCGATTTCATCGGCAGAACAGGGCGAGGCGTAGTTGTCCTGTAGCCAGGCCAGCAGCGCGGGTTCCGCTTCCAGCAAGCGTTTCAGATAGCGGCTGCAATGCTTGCCGTGTGCCACGATGCGGTCGAAATCGGTGTCGGGGATAACGGTATTCATGGTGGGTGGGTTCGGGTAAAATAGTTAGCGTTGATCGGCTTATTATAAGTCCCTTATGTTTCGCTTACGGAATATCCACTCGCGGTCACCCCGCACACCGGAACGATGCTGAACATCCCGAAGAGTTTTATCTGGTCGAAGTGCTGCCTGCTGGGGCGCATGTTGTCCCTGCTTGGCATCGCGCTGCTCATCGCAGTCGCGGCCGTGCTGTTGGCGCTGCGATATTGGATATTGCCCGACATCGAGCGTTATCACGGCGAAGTGACTCTGCTGGCCAGCCGTGCGGTGGGGCTGCCGGTCACGATAGGCAAGATTGAGGCCGACTGGCGCGGTCTGCGCCCGCATCTCCTGTTCACCGATGTCCGTTTTTTGGATGCGCAGGGCAAGGGCGCGTTGACGTTGCAGCGGGTGGACAATGTGGTTTCCTGGATGACATTGTTAACTCTGGAGTTGCGCCTCAATACGCTGGAAGTCGATGCGCCTGATCTGTCGATACGGCGGGATAAGCAGGGGATTTTGCACGTTGCCGGATTCGCGCTGGCGGGAGAGGCGGGCGACGAGAAGCTTTCCGATTGGCTGCTGCATCAATCTCGCATCCTCGTGCGCAACGGGCGCATTGCGTGGCAGGACGATTTGTACGACAGGCCGCTGCTGGTGCTTAGCCGGGCGCAATTGCGTCTGGATAACGACGGATCCCGGCACCGTTTTGCCGTGCGCCTCTCTCCGCCCGATAGCGTCTCGGCGGAATTGGATGTGCGCGGGGATCTGGTGGGCGACAGCTTTGCGGATTGGAAAGATTGGCGCGGCGAGTTGTTTGCGCAAATCGACCATGCGGATACGGGGGCGCTGGGCGCGTGGCTCCGTCTGCCGGACGAGTTTACGCACGCACGGGGCGGTCTGCGCGCGTGGCTCGGGGTCGAGGGCGGACAGGTTAAGCGCGTTACCGCAGATGCGGACTTGACCGAGGTGCAGAGCCGCCTCGCGGCAGACTTGCCGGCATTGAATTTGGCCACGCTGCGCGGCCGGGTGGGTTGGCATGCGGTCGAGCGGGGTTTCGAAGTATCCACGAAAAAACTTGCGGTGCAGATGACCAACGGCTTTGAGTTGCGACCGACAGACTTTCATTTGCGTCTGGCGGGCAGCAAGGAAAGCCGTTTCGCGGCTGGGGAGATACAGGCGAACTTCATCGAGTTGTCCGATCTCGCGGTGATGGCGGAATATATGCCGCTGGCTAAAACGCTCAAGCAGAAACTGGCGGATTTTGCGCCGCGCGGCCATATCGCGGACTTGCGCGCGCAATGGCAGGGCGGGGATGAACGTCCGCGTTTCGACATCAAAGCGCGTTTCGATAACGTGTCCATACGCCGCGTCGAAAACTTTCCCGGTGTGGACGGGTTAAGCGGTCAGGTGAACGGCAGCGACAGTAGCGGTGTGTTGTCGCTGAATGCCCCGCGCTTGCAACTGGACGCGCCGCAGTTGCTGCTGGAGCCGCTGACTTTCGACACGCTGAGTGCGCAGACGAGCTGGCAACGCAAACGCGGCGGCTGGGATGTGAAACTGAATAATTTCTCCGTGGCCAATCAGGATTTGGCCGGCTCTGCCTACGGCAATTTCCAAACCGATGCCAACAGCCCCGGCGTGGCGGACGTGACCCTGAATTTGACCCGCGCCTCCGTGCGCCACGCGGTGCGCTACCTGCCCAAGGAGTTGCTGGGCAAGGAAACCATGGCGTGGTTGCAAACCGGCTTGCTGGGCGGCGAGGCGGAGGAGGTGCACTTGCGCTTGCGTGGCGATCTGAACGATTTTCCGTTTGCGGGAAACAAAAAAGGGCTTTTCCAGGTCAGGGTCAAAGCCAAAGGCGTGGACATCGACTACGCCCAAGGCTGGCCGCATGTCGAGAACGCGAACGCCACGCTGCTGATCGAAGGTCCGCGCCTGCAGATCGATTCGACCTCGGCCATGCTGGATGGCGCCAAGGCGCAAAAGGTCAGTGTCAGCATCCCCGATTTGATGAGCCCGGAGCCGCTGTTGCAGATACGCGGCGAAGTGAACGGCGCAACGAAGCACGGCTTGAACTTTATCAAGCACAGCCCGGTGCGCGGCTATATCGACGGCTTTACCGATAATGCCATTGCGTTCGGGGAAGGCCGGCTGACCTTGCAGCTCGATATTCCCCTGAGCGACAAACCCGCCAAAGTAAAAGGCAGCTATCACTTTATCGACAACGAGATCAGTCTCGACGAGAACATTCCTGTAGCAAGGAAGGTAACGGGAGATTTGATGTTCACCGAGTCCGTGCTACAGGCAAAAGACATCGGGGCGCAGATATTGGGCGGCCCGGCGACGGTCTCGATACAAACCGATGCCGAGGGGGCGTTAAAGGTAAAAATGCAGGGTCGGGTCAATGCCCCGGGGTGGCGCAAGGTCGAAGCCGCGCCGTTGCTACAGTCGGTACACGGGGAGACTGAATGGGGCGCCGACGTTTCGGTGCGCGGCAAACAATACGTCGTGGCGGTGACGACGAACCTGCAGGGCATGAGTTTTGATTTGCCCGAGCCTTTGTCCAAGCGGGCGAATGAAAGCATTCCGCTCCGGTTTGAATTAAGAAGCGCCGGCGAGACGCAGGATGTGATCTGGTTCCAATACGGCGATCTGCTCAGTGCGCGCATCGTGCGCAAGGATGACAAAAGCGGTGCGCGCACGATCAAGCGCGGCTATGTGAATTTCGGCGCGGCACGGCGCGTGCTGGATCGGGACGGTGTTTGGCTCACCGGCACCTTGCCGCTGCTGTCGCTGGACGGATGGAGCAGCACCTTGCAAGGCGGTTCCGGCGCGGCTTTTGCCTTTCCCGCGATAGACGGCGCGGACATGATCGTGCAAAGGCTGGTCGGTTACGGCAGTGCCATTAACGGGCTGAATATCCACGCGCGCAATCGCAACGGCATCGTGACGGCGCAATTGGCGTCCAAAGAATTGAACGGCGAACTGAGCTGGTTCCCGCAGGGGAAGGGCAAGCTGGTTGCGCGTTTGAAAAACGCCACGCTGGGTGAGGGCGATAAAGACAAAAAAGCCGAAGCTGCGCGCGCCGCCGAACCCGCCGTTGCGGGCAATATCACTATCCCCGCAATTGATATTGCGGTCGACCATTTCACTTATGCGGGCAAGCAGCTGGGGCGCATCGAGCTGCATGCCAGCCAGTTTGAAAAAGATATCCTGCTGGATCATTTCCGTCTGGCAAATGCCGACGGGGTGCTGGTGGCAAACGGCAAGTGGGGCATGTCTCCGGCGCAAACCCATGTCGTGGTCAAGCTCACGCTCAACGACGTCGGCAATGTGCTGGGACGCTCCGGTTATCCCAATAGCATGAAAAACGGCAGCGGTACGCTTGATGCCGATTTGCTATGGCCGGGCGCCCCGGACGAACTGGCGCTGGCGAATCTGGATGGACGCTTGAACCTGAAAATGGGCAAAGGGCAATTCCCGAAGCAGGAGACGGGCGCCGGCAAGTTGCTGAGCGTGCTGAGCCTGCAATCGCTGCCGAAGCGCATCACGCTCGACTTTACCGATGTGTTCAGCAAGGGCTTCGAGTTCGACAGTATTGTCGGGGTGGCGCAGATCCGGCAGGGTGTGTTGCTGACCAACGATTTCAAAATCAGCGGGTCTGCGGCGCAAGTCACCATGTCCGGCCAGATCGACCTGGGGCGCGAAACGCAAAATCTGCGCGTGCGGGTGCTGCCGACAGTGGGAGACAGCGTTTCGCTGTTGGCCTTTGCCGCAGGCCCAGCCGTGGGCGCGGGCGTATTTCTCGCCAATAAAATATTGCGCGATCCGCTCGATAAGTTGGTGTCGTTTGAATACAATGTCACCGGCAGTTGGAGCGACCCCAAGTGGGAAAAAGTCGGCCAAGTCAAAGCCTCCCCCAATAATCCCGATAATTGAATTATCTGAAAGTCGCAGAACATGTCTTCCCCAAATTCCACGCAATCCCGTCTCGCCGCGCAACAGAACGCTTTCAAGGTGGCCGCCGTGCAGATGGCCTCCGGCCCCAACGTTGCGGGCAATCTGAAAGAAGCGGGCAGACTCATCGAGATGGCCGCGCAACAGGGGGCCAAGCTGGTGGTGTTGCCGGAGTTCTTCGCGATCATGGGTATGAAAGAGACCGACAAGCTGGCGGTAAGCGAGCAGCCGGGCAGCGGGCAGATACAGACTTTTCTCGGCGAGACTGCGCGCAAACACAAGATATGGCTGGTGGGCGGCTCCATCCCGCTGGCGGCGGATGCGCCGAACAAAGTGCGCAACAGCTGCCTCGTGTACAACGAGCTGGGCGAGCAGGTGGCGCGTTACGACAAGATTCATCTGTTCAATCTCGATCTCGGTAACGAGCTGTACCACGAGGCGGACACCATCGAGGCGGGCGACCAGGTCGTGGTGGTGGAC
>JBBIJL010000140.1:0-5819 GCA_037446005.1 Gallionellaceae bacterium
GCGGCGGGCGAAGCGATCAAGCCCGCCAAGCACCGACGTATCCACACCTTTATCGCCACTTCCCCCATCCACATGCAGCACAAGCTGCGCATGAGCGAAGACCAAGTGGTCGAGCGCGCGGTGCAGGCGGTGAAATGGGCGCGCGAATACACCGACGATGTCGAGTTCTCCGCCGAAGATGCGCTGCGCTCGGAGATGGATTTTCTGGTGCGCATTTTTACCGAAGTTATCAAGGCGGGGGCCACGACCCTGAACGTGCCGGATACCGTGGGCTACAGCATTCCCGTGTTGCTGGGCGAGCACTTCAAGCAGTTGATCGCGCGCGTGCCGGGCAGCGACAAGGTCATTTGGTCGGCGCACTGCCACAACGACCTCGGCATGGCCTCGGCCAATTCTCTTGCGGCGGTGATGAACGGCGCGCGCCAGGTGGAATGCACCATCAACGGTTTGGGCGAGCGCGCGGGTAATGCCGCGCTGGAAGAAATCGTCATGGCGATCAAAACGCGCCGCGACATCTTCACCTGCGATACCGGCATCGACACCACGCAAATTGTGCCGACCTCAAAACTGGTTTCCAGCATCACCGGCTACCCGATCCAGCCGAACAAAGCCATCGTTGGCGCGAACGCCTTCGCGCACGAGTCCGGCATTCATCAGGACGGCGTGCTCAAGCACCGCGAGACCTACGAAATCATGCGCGCCGAAGATGTGGGCTGGGGCGCGAACAAAATGGTGATGGGCAAGCACTCCGGCCGCGCCGCCTTCCGCGCGCGCTTGCAGGAACTGGGCATCGTGCTGGACGGCGAAGAAGCCGTGAACGCCGCCTTCGCGCGCTTCAAAGACTTGGCCGACAAGAAGCACGAAATTTTCGACGAAGATTTGCAGGCGCTGGTGAGCGACGAAGAAGCCGCGCAAGTGAGCGAGCATTACCGTCTGGTGGCGATGGGCGCGCACTCCGAAACCGGCGCGATGCCCGTGGCGCGCGTGATCCTGAGCGTGGGCGGCAAAGATCGGCAAGCCGACTCGCAAGGCGGCGGCCCGGTGGATGCCACCTTCAAGGCCATCGAGCAGATCGTGAAGAGCGAAACGGAATTGCAGTTGTACTCGGTCAACAACATCACCAGCGGCACCGATGCGCAAGGCGAAGTCACGGTGCGCCTGTCAAAAGGGGGCAGGGTGGTCAACGGGCAGGGAGCGGATACCGACATTGTGGTCGCTTCGGCCAAGGCTTATTTGAATGCGCTGAACAAGCTGGATACGGGAGCGGAGCGGGCGCATCCGCAGGTGTAATTTTCGGGGGGAGTGAGATGAGTCTTAGCGCATGGGGGATGTTGCTGGGAGTGATGATATTGCTACCGGGCGGCGCGCATGCGGCTGAGCCGGGCACGACTGCCGAGCCTGCGGCGGGCAAGAGCCAGAAAAAGATTGCAGCCATGCAATACGATTATTCGGCCAACAAGAAAAACAAAACGCTGCCGGCAAAAAATGCGAGCCCCGCAGCGAAAGCGGCCGATGAGCGAACGGTTGAACCGCTCGCTCCGGCCGCCGTGAAGGATGTGCAGGATGAAGCAACGCCGCCCGATCCGTCGGGACGTTCCTTGCGGCTCAAAGGGGTGCGCGGATAATCCGGCGAGGGCAGTAAGTCGTTGCGCAGGGCACCGTTCACGGTGCCCTTTTTTTATCGGACTACTTTTGCAGAAAAGCCAGTGCCTGCGATGCGTCCAGCGCGGGGGATGGGAAGTCGTGGCGCACGATGCGCTCGCCGGTGCGCAGGTCGTAGCCGTCGCAATCAATGCCGATCAGTATTCCTTGGGCGGCGGTGCGTTTGGCATTGAGTTCGTCGAGCAGGGTATCTTCTTCCGCGACGAGCGGGTAGGGCGGGACAAGGTAATTTTCCGCCTTTACCCAATGAATGTTGCCGAAGCCGCCGATGTAGCGGATCGCTTTGGGCAAGATACGGTAGAAAGAGAAATCGTGCATAGCGAAGTAAGTCTGCGCTTCGGGAAAGTAACGCAGGTAGCGACGTCCCGCGCTTTCTCTGTTCTCCACTAGCGAGGCCGTACCCAGTACGGTGACACGCCCCTGCGTCTGGATATGCGGATCATCTTGATTGTGGGTGATGAGGCTGACGCGCGGGTCGTGGTTGATGTTTTTGGTGTGTTCCGCCAGCGTGCTGATGAGGATGAGCAGACTGCCGTCGTGATCCACCAGATACGGCGTGATGGAGCCGAAGGGATAGCCGTCGAATTTCTTCGATAAAGTGGCGAGTGCGCCGTAGCGGTGCGCGCGCAACAACTGGCGGGCTTCGCGTGCGTTGTCGTGGGCGGCGGATGTTGGCGCGTTGTCGGTTATCATGCGCGCATTGTAAGAGAGTTGAGAGAAAGATGAAAATTGCAGTTCAAGATTTGACTACTTTTGCGCGTTTCGTCGCCGCCAAGTTCAGGCAGGATAAATGCACGCAGATGGCGGCGAGCCTTACTTTCGATACGCTGTTGTCGCTGGTGCCGCTGATTACCATCGCGCTTACGTTGTTTTCCGCCTTTCCCGTATTCGCGGATTTCTCCGAACAGATCAAAAATTTTCTGCTGACCAACATGCTGCCGGAGACGGGCGGCAAAATGATCTCGCGCTATGTGGAGCAGTTCGCCGAGAGCGCAGCCAAACTGACCGCCGTGGGATTGGTGTTCCTGTCACTGACCGCCATGCTGATGATGGTTACCATCGATAATGCGTTTAACACGATCTGGCGCGTGTCCAAGCCGCGCCCGCTGATGAAGCGGGTGCTGGTCTACTGGGCGGTGCTGACGCTGGCGCCGCTGTTGATCGGCGGCAGTTTGTCGCTGACCTCATGGCTGGTCGGGCTCTCCATCGGCTACGCCAAACATGCGCCGATTTTCGGCGAGGTGTCGTTGAAAGTCGTGCCGGTGATACTCACCACGCTGGCGTTCAGCTTGCTGTTCAGAGTGGTGCCCAACCGCTATGTGCCGGTGCGCCATGCGCTCATCGGCGGCGTGGTGGCCGCCGCCGCATTCGAAACCATGAACCGCGGTTTCGGATTTTTCATCGCGCATTTTCCCACCTACAAACTGGTATACGGCGCATTCGCCAGTATCCCCATCTTCCTGCTCTGGATATACCTGTCGTGGCTTACCATCCTGTCGGGTGCGCTGATTGCCGCTTCGTTGTCGCGCTGGCGGCATCACGGCGTGCAGCAGCTCAATTCGGCCGCACAGTTTTATTTTGCGGTGCGCATTCTGGAGGCGATGCAGGCCGGCCTGGCAAGCGGAGAGGTGGCGTCGCTGTCATCGCTGTCGCGGCGCCTGCATCTGGCTTTTGAAGAGACGGAATTCCTGCTGGAAAAATTGCTGCACGCCAATATCGTGTGCAAACTTTCCGGCACCGGCTGGATAATGACGCGCGATCCCGAACACATTGCGCTGGGCGAATTGTCGGATATGTTTTTGCTGGATGCGCGCACGCTGCCAGCCCAAACGGGCGATACGGCAATCCATGCGTGGTTCGATCTGGTCGGGCAGCGTTTGCAGGAGCCGAAAAACATGATGCTGAAAAGTCTGCTGGATAAATAGCCGCGAAGGAATCGGCGCGGCTCAAAGAATTCGCGGCTGAAGCCGCTCCCACGGGAGGTTCGCGGTCTAATGGACAATCTGGGTTTAAGGATAAATAGGGCTGAATCTAAACGGACAATCATGCGCGACTCGTCACCTAACCCAAGTCTCGTCGCTGTAGTACTGTTATCGCTGTTCCTGAGCATGCCGGGTCGCGCGCTGGCGGGCGTTGTGCTGGACGATTGGCGCGGCGAAGTCGGCAGGGTGAGGAGCATGGCGGAAAATAACGTGCCGCTTGCTTACAAAGAGGCGCAACGTTTGCAAGCCGCTATTCCTGCCGATGCGACACCGGTTGACCACGCGCGGGCGTTGAACTTGCTGGCGCGCACCGAGGTTTATATGGCGCTGAGCGAGCAGGCGAAAAAGCATGCCCGACTTGCGCTGGAGCTGGCCACGCAGAACGCGGATCGCGCGGGACAGGCCGAGGCCGATCTCAATATCGGGCTTAGCTCCGTCAATCAGGGCGACATCAACGCGCTGGTCGCCGTTTCCACTCACAGCCTTGCCATGCTTGACGGGGTGAACCGGCCCGACCTGCTGGGCGAGGCGCTGCTGCGTGCATCCGTGATGTACCGACGCACCGGGCAATTCGACGCATCCGTCACCATGGCCATTCAGGCCATGGAAATCGCCAAGCGCTCCAACGATCCGCTCGTACTGACTTATGCGCATCAGGGGATGGGAATTGCTTTCGAACAGAGCGACCGCCTAGAAGAGGCGCGCGAGCATTTTTTGAAAATGCGCGAACAGGCGCGCGCGGCGCACACGAAATTGCTGGAAGCCGATGCGCTGACCAGTCTGGGCTCTATCGCCAAGGTAGAGGGTAAATTGCTTCTCGCGGATCGACTGATCCGCGAAGCTGTCGCGATTCACCGCAAGGCCGGTGCACCGTTTAATCTGGCGCGCGGACTATTTGCGCAGGCCGAAATTCTGCGCAGTCAGGGGCGTCATGCGGAAGCGTTCACGTTGCTGAATGAAGCGATCGAAATTCATGAAGGTCATGCCAACAAAATCGGTTTGTGGTGGGCGTTGAACGCGCGTAGCGAGGCGTACCGCGATGTCGGCAATGCCGCCGCCATGCGCGCCGACGTTGAGCGCGCCGCCGCGCTGGCCTGGGAACTCAACCAGCCGCTCTATCTGAGCGAAAGCACGTGGCGTATGGCCGGCATTGCGGCCGCCGACGGTGACCATAAGCGCGCCTACCGCCTTTCTGTGGATGCGGCAAAAATGGCGGACAAAGCGGGGCGCGAAAAAATCAGTGCGCGCATGCTCCAGCTTTCGCAGCACTACGAGTCCGATAGCAAGCAGCGCCAGATCGATGAGCTGAACCGTAGCAAGGCGCAGCAGGAGAGCGAGTACCAGAAGCGCTGGCTGTGGACCATGCTCTTGGGCAGTATCGTCCTGCTTGGAGTTTCCGGGCTTTTCCTGCGCCGTTTAAGTCGTTCCAACCGTTTGCTGGAAGCCGCCAACGGGCAACTGTCGCTGTCCCAAAACAATCAGCAAGCCACGTTGGATGCGATCCCGGATACGCTGTTCGAGCTTGGGCTGGATGGCCGCTGTTACGGTTTTCATTCCTCGCGCAGTGATTCCCGCATCGCACCAATTGAATCGTTTGTGGGTAAAACGCTATTCGATGCGCTGCCGCATGAAGCGGTGGAGATCTGCCTATCCGCACTGCGTGAGACGCAGGAAAAAGGCATGTCGAGCGGCAAACAGTTCGAGTTGACGCTGCCCCATGGCAAGTACTGCTTCGAACTGTCCGTTGCCCGCAAATATGTGGGGCCGAAGGAGGCGCCGCATTTTATCGTGATCGCACGAGACATCAGCGAGCGCAAGTTTGCCGAGCAGTACGAACTGTTCCGTAGCCGCACCCTGGAGCTCTTGTTCGGGGGTGATTCGCTGCCGGATATTCTCGAAAGCATTGTGCGCGGCGTGGAGCAACTTAATCCCGCAATGATTTGCTGCATTTTGCAGATGGATAGTCAGGGCAAGCATCTTGTTAATGGCATTGCCCCAAGCTTGCCGGATTTTTATAACGCGGCCATCGAGGGGGTGGAAATCGGCATCGGTGTTGGTTCTTGCGGCACGTCCGCCGCGACTGGTGAACTTGTCATTGTTGAAAATATTGCGACGCATCCCTATTGGGCGGTCGGCAAAGAAGTTGCGCTCAGGGCTGGGCTGAGCGCTTGCTGG
>JBBIJL010000141.1:0-5690 GCA_037446005.1 Gallionellaceae bacterium
TTACGATCCGACCATCCTGCGTACGCTCCTGCCGGAAAAACAGCCGCGCGTGTTGTCCGGCAAAGCGCTGTCCCTGCGCACGCATACCCGCGCGCAACTCAAAGCATTCAACGCAGGCCAGACCAACAGCGTGGCGGTAGGGAGATAACGCTATGCGCCTGCGACCGATCTGCACTTGGGCATTGCTATGCTGGCCGCTCATCTCCTGCGCGGCCACCGAACACGTTGCCGCAAGCGCGCCCGCCCAAGCCGGCAGCGTGGAGGTGATCGCAAACCAGCCCGCGAACTGGGCGGGGAAAGCGGTCAAAGTATCGGGGCGTTTTGCAGGATGGCAGGGCAAGTGCAGCGGCAGGCCGCCCGTGTCGCGCTCGGACTGGATGATTGAAAGCGACAGCGCCTGCCTGTATGTCAACGGAAGGTTGCCGCCGGAGTTGAGCGCGATTCCGCCCGGGCGGGGCATCGGCGACCAGATCGTCGTGTCCGGCAAAGTGGGCATTGACCAGTTCGGGAAAGCGTATATCCAGAGCGAACGCGTGAGCCTGCGGAAATCCTTGCCGCGCGAATAGCGGCGCAGCTCAACAGCCCGCTAAAACTTCAGGCGCATCTTGCGGTGCGGAATATTGGCATCCATGAATTCCTCGCCTTCTTCCACAAAGCCGAAGCGCTGATAAAAGGGCAATGCCTGCACCTGGGCATCGACATCCACCTCGGGATAATGCCGGCTTTGGGCATATGCCAGCAGCCCTTCCAGAATCGCCGTACCCACCTTTTTGCCGCGCCATTCTTTCAGCACCGCGATGCGCCCGATATGCGCGTTGGGCAGAATACGCCCGCAACCGATGGCTTGCCCCGTGTTGCTTAATGCCAGCACGTGATGACTGTCCGCATCGAGACCGTCCCATTCCAGCTCGGCGGACACGCCCTGCTCGCGCATGAACACAGTCTCGCGCACCCCGCGCAGCAAAGGTTCGCCGTCGTGCCAAGTTACCGGGTGTATCGTGAAGTCCATGCTCCCCTCCTGTCGATTGCACTAAGGAATATCTGATTAAGTCCGTTCGCCCTGAGCGTGTCGAAGGGCACGCTCCTATAACAACTCAAACCAGAATATCCACTGTCGTCCCCGCAGACACCAGATCAAACAACTCCAGCAAATCGGCGTTACGCATCCGCACGCAGCCATGCGAACCCGGCTTGCCCAGCTGCGTGCGATCCGGCGTGCCGTGGATATAAATGTAGCGGCGCATGGTGTCGCACGTGCCCCAGCGGTTATAACCCGGCTCTTTTCCGCATAGCCACAGAATGCGCGTCAAAATCCAATCGCGCCCCGGATGCGCCGCGCCCAACTGCGGCGAGTAAATCTCTCCCGTGGGACGGCGACGCACAAACACCGCATTCTCCGGCTGCCCCGCGCCGATCTTGGCGCGGATGACATGCTTGCCGCGCGGCGTACAAAAGCTGCCGCTCTCCTCGCCCACGCCGTTGGCTCCGGTAGAGACGCTATAGCGCCGCAGCAGCTTGCCGCCGTCGTCGAATAGTTCGAGGGTTTGCGTCGAAATGTGGATGGTGATATTCATTGGGCTTTCTGTTGCGCGCGGCGCATGGCAAAAAAATTGCTGAGCACTTTACCGCACTCCTGCGCCAGCACCCCGCCTTCGATGCGCGCATGATGGTTGATGCGCGTCTCGTCAAACAGATTCAGCACACTGCCCGCCGCTCCCGTTTTCGGGTCGCTCGCGCCGTACACCACACGCGCAATGCGCGCATGAAACATCGCCCCGACGCACATCACACAAGGCTCCAGCGTCACGAACAACTCGCACCCTACCAAACGATAGTTACCGAGATATTGCGCTGCATCGCGCAGCGCCAGCATCTCGGCATGGGCAGAAGGGTCATGCCCGGAAATCGGCGCATTGCTGCCGCGCCCAACAATCGCGCCGTCTTTCACCACCACAGCCCCCACCGGCACTTCATCCGCCTGCGCGGCTTGCTCTGCGAGGCGCAAGGCCTCGCGCATGTAATCTTCGTCCAACATTTCGCTCATCTCATCTGTCCAACGGACTAACCACGCCCTTGCCGCCCTTGTTCAGCACATGCGTGTAAATCATGGTGGTGGAAACATCGGAATGGCCGAGCAGCTCCTGCACCGTGCGGATGTCGTAGCCCGCTTGCAGCAGATGTGTGGCGAAAGAATGGCGCAGGACATGCGGCGTGACCGGCTTGTTTATTTCAGCAATTTTCGCCGCCTCGCGCACGGCACGCTGCACACTGGCCTCGTACAAGTGATGACGACGCTCGATGCCTATACGCGGATCAACCGAACGCACCGCAGAGGGAAACACAAACTGCCAACCCCATGTACTCGCCGCCTTGGGATATTTCACCGCCAGCGCATTGGGCAGATGCACCTCGCCAAAGCCGGCATCCAAATCCTTTTCGTGCAGCGCCTGCACTTTTTTGAGATGTGCCTGCAAAGGCAAAATCAGATTTTCCGGTAGCACCGTCACCCGGTCCTTGTTGCCCTTGCCCTCGCGCACAATAATTTCGCGCCGCTCAAATTCCACATCCTTCACCCGTAGCCGCAGCCCTTCCAGCAAACGCATCCCCGTGCCATACAACAGCGATGCAACCAGCCCCATCGTGCCCGACATCGCATTCAGCAAAGCCCGTATCTCGGTTTGCGTCAATACCACCGGCAAACGCTTGCCCATCTTGGCCGCGATCACCTCATCCAGCCAAGGCAACTCGATATGCAACACATCCCGATACAAAAATAACAGCGCAGACTTGGCTTGATTCTGGGTAGAGGCAGACACATTGCGCTCCACCGCCAAATGGCTCAAAAACTGCTGCACCTCATCCGCCCCCATATCTTTCGGATGACGCTTTTCATGGAACAAAATAAAGCGGCGCGCCCAATCAACATAAGCCTCCTCGGTGCGAATACTGTAGTGACGCACGCGAATCTCCGCCCGCATCCGGTCGAGCAGCTTGGGAGAATCTGAAGAAATCGGCTTAGCGTCCATCCGCGAAATTTTAGGTTGCCCTAAAATGAAAGTCCAACGATTTATATCGCCAACCACATGAAATTCATACCTATTGCAAAATCCTTGACAGAGCTTGGCGATATAGACGACATTGCCGCCTTATGAAAATGTTTTCTATTTTTAGTTGGGCGTCTCATTCGTGCAGATCATCTTGCCGTTGCTGCTTGCTATAAACAAAGGAGTCCACAAGTGAAATACAAAGGTAGCTGTCACTGCGGCCAAGTAGCCTTCGAGATCGAGGGCGAACTTACGCAGGTTACAGAGTGCAATTGCTCAATCTGTTCAAAGAAGGGCGCGCTTCAGTGGGGTGTTTCACCCGCAAGTTTTCGCCTGCTCACGTCTGCGGAAAGCATGGCCACCTACGCGTTCGGTGGGCAAACCATTAAACATCGCTTCTGCCCAAAGTGCGGCGTTCATACGTTTGCCGAAGGTGTTCTCTCGGGTAGGTCAATGGTTGTAGTCAACACTCGTTGTCTTGATGGCGTCGAGTTGTCGTCGCTTCCTGTGAAGCATTTCGATGGTCGCTCACTGTAGGCCATCATGACGCCCAACCCGGCAGTCGAGAGGGACTGCGCAAAAGCGCGCAGCCCCTCACTTTTACGTTAGAGGTGTTCATGCGCTGGATTGAGTTTGCTGCGGCTCTACTTACAAGTGCAATTGCCGTCGCGTGTTATGTACTGTCCAGCGCGTGGAGCGAATCACCGAATGTTCGGGGTGTTGCCGCAATTTTTGTGTTCCTGGTTTTGGTCGCTTATTTAGTGTTTGTCGATGATGAGCGTCATCCCAAAGTGGGTGCCCTCCACCGCATAGTGTTTGGGGGTTTTTGCGGCCTAGCAATCGCCTCCATATTTTCTAGCCCTTCCGCCGGGTTCGTGCTCGGTGCTCTGATAGGTGGTACCCTCGGCTACATCGGCATTCATTGGGCAAAATATGTGCAGTTCTAATCACACCTCTAACCCTACGCTCAAGTTCGCTCCCTTTGGTCGCTGGGACGCGCCTTCGGCGCGCCCCTTAGCTCCACGTTGGGGGTCACACTGAATGGTCCAGCGCCTGATCGACATCGGCTTTCGGAAAGTTGGAGAGTGGAAGCTCTCCGCCGGTAACGTCATGTGTGAGTTGGAGGCCGAGGCGAACTCCCGAAATATCCTTTACGCCTTCGAGTCCGGGCGGGAGGTTCTCTACGTTGGAAAGACAACCCAACCGTTGAAGGCGCGAATGTACGGGTATCAGAATCCCGGCTCCACGCAGCGGACGAACATACGAAACAACGAAAATCTAAAAAGGCATCTTGGCGCGGGGCGGAAGGTTTCTCTGTTCGTCCTGCCCGACCACGGCCTGCTCAAGTACGGCGGCTTCCATCTCAATCTCGCCGCCAGCCTCGAAGACGACATCGTTTCCCAGTTGAAGCCGAAATGGAACAAGACGGGAACGTGACCCCCAACCCTTCGTTGCAGGGGACCTGGCGCATAAAGCCGCGCCAGTCCCCTGAACTCGAACGTTAGGTTTCTAGAATGAACGTTTCTGCATTTGAAGGAAGACTGCGGCAGTTCTTTGATGACATTGCGGTTGTTCAGCATTATCAAAGACTGTCGGAGAGCGTATTCAAACAGACCGTCAAAGAACTCATCGAACAGAAGAACCAACTTGAGCAACTCGACGCGGAGACCAAAGAGGTTTTTGATAACAGTCTGAGCGTGTACAGCATCTACAACCCATACACTGGAATCATTCAGCCGTATTCGGTAAAGAAAACCTCCATAGCAGAAAGAGTAAATCAGCTTCACCTCTTCAAGAATCGGCAATACCAATGGCTTCTTGTGGAGGCATACGAACTGTTCGAGGATTTCGTTCTATCCATTTACGATATTGCGGGAGGTTGCGATATCAAACTCCGGATGGCTAAGGACCGAGCCAATGAACTCGACAAGAAGGAGCTGAAGAAAAAGGTCCATCAAATAATGAATCACTTCAGAATGGAACTTCCAGAACTGAAGGCAATTGAACACGAGAACAAGATTCAGAAGAATCTGAGGCTATACATAAACATCATTGAAAAGTTTCGGCACATAGTCGTGCACAAGAATGGAAGGACGGAGAACGCCGAGCTAGTAATTGAGCAAATACTAAAGTCGTCTTGCTTGTTCAGCGACAACGAGAGAGAACCAGAAGCAAGAGCCATCGTTAGTAGTTATATCGGCAAGGGGGGAGACATTGACGGCCTGCTTGTCCTAGTTGAAAAACCGATATTTGAATTTGGGGGATTTTCGATGCACGTTAACCGGCATGAAGACTTAGTAAACGTCTTACTAAGTTACGCACTTGTGCTGTCGCAGTGTCTGGTTGGCCGTTGTTGTGTTGCCGAAACCTAACATGGCGGTCAACACGGACGCTCCGCCGATAAGGCCGGCTCCGCGCCGGTTACCTCTACGTTGGGGGAATCAACCCCTCGCTTATTTTTTCTTTTAGGACAATTACCCATGGACGATAAAACCAAGAATTCCATCATCTCAACCGCAGTGTCTCGTGCGGAGGTAAGGATGTCCTTAGAACTTTGGCAATACCTGCCTGTTATTGACAGCCTGTACTCATCGTTCACTGGCAACGAAATGAAAAGACACACCATGCTCATGTCCCTTCTTGAAG
>JBBIJL010000142.1:0-5689 GCA_037446005.1 Gallionellaceae bacterium
ACTGGCGACCAACGGATTAAAAGTCCGCTGCTCTACCGACTGAGCTAACGTCCCGCATCCCAAAAGGAAGCGCGCATTATACGGATTTGCCTCTTGCTGTCAACGCAACTATGCGTTGCGATAGCGCGTGGAATCAGGGATTTCGGCGAGCTCGAATCCGGCGCGGCGCAAACGGCACGAATCGCATACCCCGCAGGCGCGACCTTGCTCGTCGGCCTGGTAGCACGACACCGTGAGGCTGTAGTCCACGCCCAGTTTTATTCCCTGTTGAATGATCTCGGCTTTGCTCAGATGCAATAGCGGCGCATGCAAGGTGAGGGGCTTGCCCTCGACTGCGGCCTTGGTGGCGAGATTCGCCATGCGTTCGAATGCCTCCACATATTCCGGCCGGCAATCCGGGTAGCCCGAGTAGTCCACCGCATTCACCCCGAAAAAAATGTCCTGCGCTTTTAATACTTCCGCCCATGCCAGCGCGAGCGATAGCATGATGGTGTTGCGCGCGGGCACGTAGGTGGACGGGATGCCCGTGCCCATTTGTTCGGGCACGGCGATACTGGAATCGGTCAGCGCGGAGCCGCCGAAAGCGGTGAGGTCGATGCTGATGTTGCGATGTTCGGTTGCGCCCAGCGTTTTTGCCACGCGCTGCGCGGCCGCCAGTTCGGCATGGTGGCGCTGGCCGTAATCCACGCTCAGCGCATAGCAGTTAAAACCCTGTTGCCGAGCCATAGCCAATACGGTCGCGGAGTCCAGCCCACCGGAAAGCAATACGACGGCGTTCTTCATTTTCCCTGTTGGTTACCCCAAAGTAATTTGTGTAGTTGCACTTGCAGGCGCACTTGCAGGCCGTCGCGCAATATCCATTCGGCGAGATCGCGCGCCTCAAGCTGGCTTTGCGCGGGCGAAAACAGCACGGTGCATTTATCCGTCAGTGCGTGCTGTTGCAGTATCTGTTTTGCCCAGAGGTAATCGGCTTCGCCGCACAGCACGAATTTGATTTCGTCATGCGCATTGAGATGCGTCAGATTGCCCCACAAGTTTTTTGCCGCTTCGCCGGAGGCCGGCGTTTTGATGTCCAGCACTTTGTCCACGCGCGTATCCACGGCGCTGATGTCCAATGCGCCGCCGGTTTCCAGCGATACGCTGTATCCGGCATCGCACAAGGTTTTCAGCAGCGTGATACAGCCTTTTTGCGCCAGCGGTTCGCCGCCGGTGACGCAAACATGGCGCGTCGGATGCGACTTCACTGTCTGCATAATCGCGTCCAGTGTCATGTTGCTGCCGCCGCTAAAAGCGTAGCTGGTATCGCAATAGGTGCAGCGCAATGGGCAGCCGGTCAAGCGGATGAAGGTCGTGGGGATGCCCACGCGCGAGGTTTCCCCCTGCAAAGAATAGAATATTTCACTGATGCGTAGCGATGTGCCCGCGCTGGAAGTTGACATGACTGTTTAAAAACTATTTGAGAGTGGCGAGATGCTTCTTGGCCTTGGTGGCCGCTTCACTGTTGGGGAATTTTGCGGCGATTTGTTTGAGCGTGAGCTTGGCCGCATCCTTGTCGTTAAGCAGTTCCTGGCAGTCGGCTATATTCAGCATCACTTCGGCAATTTTGGGGTGCGAGTCGAATTTTTCGACCAGAATCTGATAGTTCTCCAGACTGCCTTTGTAGTCCTTCAACACGAAGTAGGCATTGCCCATCCAATAGCGGATATTGGCGGCGTGGGCGGATTCGGGATAGTTATTCAGAAACTCCTGAAATGCGGTGACGGCGTTTTGGTAGCGCTCCGCTTTGTAGAAACCGAAAGCGGCTTCCAGCGCGCGGTTTTCGGTAACGAGATCGTCGGCTTTGTTTTTTCCGCCGCCGGCTTTATCCGCCGCCGCCGTATCCACCGCCTCGAAGCGCCGCAAGCGCCCGTCAAGATCAACATAGAAATCTTTTTGGCGCTTTTCGGCATCCTGCAGATTGTGCGTCAGCTCTTCGTTTTGTCCGCGCAGTTTGCGCAATTCCGTATTCTGGGCGTCGAGCGCCATTTGCAAGTCGAGCAGGGCGCCGGTTTGCTTTTTGTAAGCGGCTTCCAGCGTATCCAAGCGGGACAGGGATGCTTCCGAGATGGCGAGACGCGCTTCCAGTTGCTGTATCTGCTGGCGCGCCTCGTCGTCGCTAAACAGCCCCGCAGAAGCCGGGGCTGTCGTGACGCACAAAGCGGCGAACAAGAAAAAATGCAGCTTGGTCATGCTTACTTGTAGATGATATCGACGCGGCGATTTTGCGCCCATGAGGTTTCATCGTGTCCGGTTGCCATTGGCCTCTCTTCGCCGTAGCTGATGGCTTCGATTTGCTCCATCTTGGCTCCGCTCAGAACCAGCGCTTTCCGGGTGTTGCTTGCGCGGCGCTGGCCGAGCGCCAGATTGTATTCGCTGCTGCCGCGCTCGTCGGCATTGCCCTCGGTGCGCATTTTCAGTTCCGGGTGATTGCCCAGATTGGCGCCATGCGCCTGAATAGTCGGCTTGTCGTTGTCCTGAATGGCATCCACATCGAAGGGGAAATGCACGCTACGCTGGCTCAGCGCGTTGGCCGGATCGGCGGGTGGAACTATCGGGGCGACGGCATCGGTCTTTGCCGCGACTTCTGCGGCTTCTTTTGCCGCAGCTTGGGCGGCGGCATCCGCTTCGGCTTTAGCCAAAGCCTGCGCGTTGACATCCGGCGCAGCCGCACTGCCGACTACGGGTGCTTCTGTAACCGGAGCGGCTGCGGGAGCCGCCGCTACAGGTTCGGTTTTGGTAAAGGGCTCGACCGGTTTGTTGCTGGCGCACGCAGAAAGCAGACTTGCCAGAATCACACTGATTGCTATTTTTTTCATGGATACTCCGATCACAAATTATTGCCTGTTAAATGGCCCCCACGTGGGCTCGCGTATGTCCCCCTGTTGCGGGGTCATCTTCTGTTTGACCCGGCCATCGCTCGAAACGGTAGCCAATATACCACGCCCGTGTACCTCGGTGGCAAACAGCACCAGCTTGCCGTTGGGGGCGAAACTGGGTTTTTTCTCCCACCCGCCCGGCGTGAGAATCTGGATTTGTTTGGTCTCGAAATCCTGCACGGCGATGTAAAAAATTCCCCCGTTGAAGTGGGCAAAAACAAAGCTTTTCCCGTCGGGACTGAAGCGCGGTGAAAAATTATTGCTGCCCTCGAACGTCAAGCGCTCCGCGCTGCCGCCGTTTACCGGCATGCGATAGATTTGTGCGCTGCCGCCGCGATCCGAGGTGAATAACAGGTAACGTCCATCGGGCGAGAAAGTCGGCTCGGTATCAATGGTGTCGCTGAAACTGATGCGGCGCAGGTCGCTGCCGTCTTTGCGTACCAGATATATCTGCGAGCTGCCCTCGTGGGTTAACACAATGGCAAGCTGCTGCCCGTCCGGCGACCAGGCGGGAGCGCTGTTGCTGCCGGGAAAGGCGGCCAGCAAAACACGCTGCTGGGTCAGCAACGACTGCGCGTACACAAAAGCACGTCCCTGCTCGAAGCTGACATAGGCCAGCGCGTTGCCGTCCGGCGACCACGCCGGAGACATGATCGGCTGGTTCAGTGCCAGCAGCGTCTGCTCCCCGTAGCCGTCGCTATCGGCAATGACCAAACGGTTGTAGCGACCCTGACGGTTGACGTAAGCGATGCGTGTGCTGAACACGCCGACGCTGCCGGTCATTTTTTCATAGATCGCGTCCGCGATACGGTGCGCAATGGCACGTCCCTGTTCGCTCTTGGCCGAGACAGCCTGACCGATCAATTCGGTTTTCTTGACGGTATCCAGCAGGCGGAACTGGATTTCGATACGGCCGTCGGCAGATCGGAAGAGCTTGCCGATGGCGAGCGCCTCCGCCTTGGCCCACTCGGCATATTTCACTTCTTTAGCTTCGTGCGGGGCTTTACCCTCGGGATCGACCAGCTTGAACAAGCCGGTGCGGATCAGGTCGCTCGCCACGACCTCGCTGATGTGCTGGTTGAGCGCGTCTTCCCCGTCGAAGGGAATAATGGCGATGGGTACTTGGTGCTCGCCGGCACCGGTGACTTCGATATCCAGCACCGCGCGGGCGGGGAATGCCAGACACAGCAAAACGAACAGACTGTAGAGACGCAACATCGAAATTTTTCCTTAAGGTTTTACTGACAAACGCAATTCGCGGAACATTCTGGCCAGCGCCGCATCCTGCGGCATGGGCAACGGCTGCGCTTTGTAGATGGCGCGTTCCGCCGCGCTGTCATAGGCGGCGTTGCCGCTGCTCTTGAGCAGCCGCGGATTGTCCATCACCAACCCGCCCGGCAACACGATGACCAAAAATACGGCCTCGGCATTTTCCGCGACATCGGGCGGCATCACAATGTTGCGCCGGATCTTGGCCTGAATCAGGTCTTTATAGCGGGCCACTTCACCCTGTGTGGCGGCATCCGTTTCGGCGCGCATCTTGGCTTTGCGTTCATTGATGAGTTCATTTTCCCGCGCGCTGTGTTCCTGCGCCGCCCGCTGCTTATCGCGCTGCTGTTGCTGTTCTGCCTGCGCCTGTTGTTTGGCGAGCTCCGCCTGTGCGGCTTGCGCGCGTTGTTTTTCCTGCTCCGCCAGCTTGGCCTTCTCCAGTTTTGCTGATTTTTTCGCCGCGAGTTTTTCCTTTTTTCCGCGCTCGGCTTTGTTCTTTTTCTTTTCTTTCATTTCGATGTCGGCCTTGGGGGGCGCGATCAACTCGGCGGCCTTGAGCACGACGGCCGGTTCGGCTTGGGGCGGGACGGGAGGAGGGGGGGGCGCGATTTCCGGCACGGGCTCCGGCAACTTGTCCCACATTGCGACTTCCATGGCGGGGGGCGTTTTGACGTGCCAGTTAAAACTGAAATAGAGCAGGGAGAAAAAGATGGCATGCACCACCAGCGCCAAAGCGCCGGCGGAGAATTTATGCGGTTCGTAATAGGCCAGCGTGCTCATGCTCAGCGCGATTTGGTGAACAGACCGACCTTTTTGATCTGCTGTTGTTGCAGCATATCCATGACGTTGATGACCTCTTCATAACGCACGTTCTTGTCGGCGGAGATGACTACGGGCTGATCCGCATTCTTGGCCTGCTTCTGTTTCAGCAACGAAGCCAACTCGTCGCGTGAGATGGGGTATTCATGGCCACCCTGACTGTGGTCGCGCAAAGCCAGCGTCGTGTCTTTTCTGATGATGACTTCGATTGGCGCAACCGGAGGTGCGGACGATTTGCCCACGCTGGGCAGGTCGATCTGTCCGGGATTCATCATCGGCGCGGTAATCATAAAAATCACCAGCAACACCAGCATCACGTCGATATACGGCACGACGTTGATCTGGCTCATCGGTTGATGACGGATGCGACGCTGATTGCTCATTGCTGTCTTTGCAGGACGTTGGAGAACTCTTCCATGAAACTTTCGAAGCGCGAAGACAGCCGGTTCACGTCGTGGGCATAACGGTTATAGGCAACCACGGCCGGAATGGCCGCGAACAAACCCATCGCCGTGGCGACCAAGGCTTCGGCAATGCCGGGGGCGACGTGCGCCAGCGTGGCCTGCCCCACATTCGACAAGCTGCGGAACGCGTTCATGATGCCCCACACCGTGCCGAACAGGCCGACGTAGGGGCTGACCGAGCCGACCGTGGCCAGAAACGACAGATGCGATTCGAGCTGATCC
>JBBIJL010000143.1:0-5676 GCA_037446005.1 Gallionellaceae bacterium
GTGCGCCGCGCCCAGCCGCGCGATGCCGATGCCCCAGAACAGGTAGGCCAGCACCGTGCCGCCGACCGCCATCACCAGCATCGACAGCGCGGCCTTGGTATCGAGCACCGCCAGATGCGCGTCGCTGACTAGCGCCACGCACAGCAGCACGAGCGCGCCCGCAGTCATGATCCAGGTGGTATTCACCAGTGGCGAGGCTTGCGGCATGTAGCGGCGGCACAGCACGTTGTACAGCGCCCAGAAAACATCCCCGGCCAGCATGAGCACGTCGCCAATGGAAAGCTGCAAGGCCAGCAGGCTATGCAAATCGCCGTGCGTCACCACCACCGCCACACCGGCCAGCGCGATGGGCAAAGCGATGATATGCCGCAGGCCGGGACGCTCGCCCAGCACGACGGCGGCCAGCAAAGTGGTCAGCAGCGGATTGGTCGCCATAATCAGCGCGGCGTTGTTGGCCGAGGTGTAGCGCAAGGCGTAGAAGAAAAACAAATTGAAACCAACGATGCCGACCACGCCGAGCATGAAGTAAATGCCGATGTTTTTGCGCAGCGGCGCGAACAGATTTTCGCGTTTGATGCCGACGATGGCGAACATCAGCAGCGCGCCCAGCACGAAACGCATGGCGGCCGCCCACAGCGGCGGGAGATCGTGGATCACATAACCGCCCAGCAGAAAATTCGCGCCCCAGAAAAATACGGCGATTGTCACCAGAAAATACGTGCTGCCGTTTAGCATCATTAGCTCCATTAGAAAAATTTGTTGCCGCGCAGTCTATTTGCCGATTTAATTCGGCACAAACGATAGTTTCTAAACGAGCAAGTTAGATATTCTAATACCAAGACAACTCCCCCCGCTAAACGCTGTCCGCGCCTTTGAAGCCGCCGCACGCCATCTCTCGTTCGCGCGCGCCGCCGAGGAATTACACGTCACGCCCGCCGCCATCAGCCAGCAGGTGAAGCTATTGGAAGACCATCTCGGCGTGACACTGTTCGTTCGCGGTAAAAAGCTCGCGCTCGGCGATGCTGCGCACACCGTGCTACCACTGGTTTCCGAGGCACTCGACCAGATCGAGCGCGCCATGCTGAAAACGCGCCCGAACACGCAGAACAACACGCTGGTGATTTCCGCCCCGCCCGCGTTCGCCTCGCGCTGGCTCGTGCCGCGTCTGGAAGATTTTCAGACGCGGCATCCCGGCATCGAACTGCGCCTGCAAGCTACAAAGCGCCCGGTGAACTTTCAGGTGGAAGATGTGGATGTGGCGATCCGTTTCGGCGCGGGCAACTACCCCGGCCTGACTGCCGAGCGCCTGATGCCGGAAGCGCTCATCCCGGTGGCCGCCCCCGCATTGGCGGCAAGCATCCACACGCCGGACGACCTGCTCGCCCACCCGCTGCTCGAAGACGACTGGCACATCGAAAACGGCATGTTCCCCGACTGGATCACTTGGCTGGCAACGCTGGGCGTCAACGCCACACCCGCGCGCATCCGTCATTTCGGCGATGCCAATCTGGTGATACAAGCCGCCGTGTCGGGACTCGGCGTGGCGCTGTGCTGGCACAGCCCGGTCGCGGATGATTTGAAAGCGGGACGCTTGGTGCACCTGCTGAACCAGTCCATCCCCAGCACGCTGGGCTACGATCTGGTGATTCCGCAAAACAGATTGGCGCTGGAGAAAGTTGCCACCTTCCGACACTGGTTGTTGGAGCAGTCGTCGCAACAGCGACTCAGTTAATAAACCAACTGAAGCCCATCCAGCAACTCGGGAAACGTGCAGCCGTATAACGAAATATGCACGCCTTCAATTCCGGCGCGGGTTATGTCAACCGCCGCTTAGATTGCTCGCCCCGTCGATACCACCACAAAGGTCAAAATTCCGAGCAGCAGATTGGCCGCCATAAATTTGCGGATTGTGGCCAATATCGTTCCTGCCTTGAGCCAATCCTGAGCGGCAACGGCCAGATTGAAGCGCACGTACAGGCCGAAGAACACGTATACGAAGATCGTCAGCATCGCGATACCCGACAACAACATGAGATGGACATAGTGCGGCACATGCGGCAAGCCGCCGCGCAGATAAATCATATACAGGCCGCTGACCAGCATCAGAAAGGTGGCAGACCATACCCAGTTGAAGAAACGGCTGAACACCTTGTCCCACAATTGCAGGCGCTCCGGGGCTTGCAATACTTCGGCGGTGGCAGGACGCAGCACAATGTAGGCGAAGAACATGCCACCGATCCAAACGACGACGGACAGCAGGTGGATGAAATTGAACAGCGCCATGCTACTTCCCTCCCTGTATGAGTTTGCGTACCGGCCCAAAGCTCTTGCGATGCTCGGCGGAGATACCGTGTTGATTCAAGGCCGCGATATGGGCGGCAGTAGGATAGCCTTTATGCACGGCAAAGCCGTATTGCGGCAAGCGTTGGTGCATTTCGATCATGGCCGCATCGCGTGCGGTCTTGGCCAGAATGGAAGCGGCGGAAATTTCCGCCACGCTGCTGTCGCCCTTCACAATCGCGCGGCTGGGCAGCCCGGTTTCAGGGCAATACAGACCATCCACCAGCACCTCGTGCGGCTGCAATGATAAGGCCTCGACGGCTCGTTTCATCGCCAGCAAACTGGCGCGCAGGATATTGAGCTCGTCGATCTCTTCCACCGATGCGGTGGCAATCGCCCAAGCGGTGGCGTGCCGGCGTATTTCCAGCGCGAGTTGATCGCGTTTTTTTTCGCTGATTTTTTTTGAGTCCGCCAATCCCGCGATGGGGCGTTGCGGATCGAGAATCACAGCCGCGGCATACACCGGCCCGGCCAGAGGTCCACGCCCCGCTTCATCCACCCCGCAGACTAGGTGTATCCGGCTCATTTATGCGGGTGCAGTGAGATCGGTTAAGTATGGCAGGATGGCTTGCGCGGCTTTGTGCGCAGTGTTTTGCTTGAGCTGGGTGTGCATGTGGCCGAACAAAATCTCCAACTCGGCCACGGCATTTTTGTCGCCCACCAGATTCAGCAACGCCTGCGCGAGGTTTTCCGGCGTTGCGTCGTCCTGCAAAATTTCCGGCACCACAAACTTACCCGCCAGCACATTGGGCAAACCGACGTAAGGCAGATAGGCCTTGCGCTTGCTCAGCCAGTAAGTGAGAGGCAGCATCTTGTAGGTGATAACCATGGGGCGCTTGAGCAGCGCGGCTTCCAGCGTGGCCGTGCCCGAGGCAACCAGCACGCCGTCGGCGGCGATCATGGCATCGTGCGCGTGGCCGAACAGCATGGTGATCGGCAGTTCCTGCGCTTCCAGTTTCCACAGCGTATCTTCAAAAATGGTGCGCGTTTCGCGGCTGGCGAGCGGCACTAGGAACTGCGCGTTGGGCAGTTTTTGCAAAATCAGTTTGGCGGTTTGAATGTAGGTCTCGGCCAGATAGCGCACTTCGCTTTGGCGGCTGCCGGGCAACAAGGCAAACACCTTGGCTTGTTTTTGAATGCGCATCTGTTCGCGCATCAAATCGCGCTTGGGCTGCTCCGGCAACATGTCCGCCAGCGGATGGCCGACGTAGGTAACCGGTACCCCGGCGCGCTCGTAGATCGGCGCTTCAAACGGGAACAGCGTGAGGATATGCGAGACCGCATGCTTGATTTTGTTGATGCGTTCGCCGCGCCATGCCCAGATGGAGGGGCTAACATAATGCACGGTGGGAATGCCGTGCTGCTTCAAAGCCGTTTCCAGACCGAGGTTGAAATCCGGCGCGTCGATGCCGATGAACAGGCTGGGCGGATTGGCCAGCAGCGACTCGCGCAGCTTGTTGCGGATGCCGAGAATTTCGCGCAGATGGCGCAAAGCGTCGATGTAGCCGAACACGGAAAGTTTTTCCATCGGGAACATGATGTCCATCCCGGCAGCTTGCATCTTGGGACCGCCGATGCCGATAAACCTGGTCTCGGGCAATACTTGTTTGATGGCTTCGATCAGGTGGCTGCCGAGCAAATCGCCCGAAGCTTCGCCCGCCACCATGGCGATGGTTTTGACTGTCTGGTTCATGGGGCGTTAACGGACGATACCGCGAGTGGCGCTATTCAAAAATGCCAGCATGTTGTCGATGTCCGCATCGGCATCCGGCACTTGACCGCGCAAGTCCGCGATTTCTTTTTTCGAGGTCTCGAAACTGCTGCCCGCGCGATACAGGGTTTTATACATCTGCTTAATGATGTCCAGACGCTCTGCGGAATATCCGGCGCGGCGCGGACCTTCCTGGTGGGCGCCTTTGACTTCCGCCGGATTGCCGACCGCCATCACAAAAGGTGGCAGGTCTTGCGACAGCCGTGTCATGAACCCCGTCATGGCAAAATCGCCGATACGCACGAACTGGTGTATGCCGCTCATGCCGCCGATCAGGATGTTATTGCCGATCTCGACATGCCCCGCGAACTGCACGCTGTTGGCGATGGTATTGTTGTCGCCGATGATGCAGTCGTGCGCCACGTGCACATAGGCCATGATCCAGTTATTGCTGCCGATGGTGGTGACCCCCTTGTCCTGTATGGTGCCCAGATTGAAGGTACAACTCTCGCGGATAGTGTTGTTGTCGCCAATCACCAAGCGGGTCACATCGCCGTTCTTAAACTTTTTGTCCTGCGGTATTTCGCCGATGGAGCTGAATTGGAAAATGCTATTGCCTTTACCGATAGTGGTATGCCCGTCGATGACAACATGCGGGCCGACCACGGTACCCGTGCCGATTTCGACGTGCTCGCCGATGATGGAATACGGGCCGACCTTGACATCGTCGGCCAGCTTGGCGTTGGGTGAATGATCGCGGGTCGGATGGCGCATTATTTGTCCCGCATCGTGCACATGATTTCGGCTTCCGCCGCAACTTGCCCTTCGACTTCGGCGACCGCGCTGAACTTCCACAAGCCGCGCTTGTTAAACAGCGGTTTGACCTTGAGAATGAGTTGGTCTCCCGGTACGACCGGACGCTTGAAGCGTGCGCCGTCGATACCGACAAAGTAATACACCTTGCTGTCGTCGGCTTTGCCCGCACCGCCCGAAAATGAAAGGATCGCAGCGGCTTGCGCCATGGCTTCGATGATAAGCACGCCGGGCATCACGGGATGATGCGGGTAGTGCCCGGGAAAGAACGGCTCGTTCATACTGACGTTCTTCAACGCCACAATCTCCACACCCGGGTCGATCGACAATACGCGGTCGATCAGCAGGAACGGGAAGCGGTGCGGCAAGTGCTGCATAATTTCGTTGATGTCCATGGTGATACTCATCAATCTCTCCTCTTTAATGCTTCAATTTCTTTTTCCATTTGTTTGATCCGCGACGCCATCTCGTCCAAGTGGCGCAAGTGAACGGCGTTCTTGCGCCACTCGTCATTCGGGCTAAACGGGAACAGGCCGCTGTACGTACCGGGCTCGCGGATGGATTTTCCGACCAGCGTGAATGAGGATATTTCCACATTATCCGCGATGCTCAGATGTCCCAGAATTGCGGCAGCACCGCCGATGCGGCAATAGCGGCCGATGGTCGCGCTGCCCGCGATACCGACACATCCTGCAATCGCGGTATGCGCGCCGATGCGCACGTTATGCGCAATCTGGATCTGGTTATCCAGCTTTACATCATCCTCGATCACGGTATCGTCCAGCGCGCCGCGATCAATGGTGGTATTGGCG
>JBBIJL010000144.1:0-5648 GCA_037446005.1 Gallionellaceae bacterium
ACAGGCTGGGGGGGCGGTGGTTCTGGCGGCGGCTGGGGAAGCAGTGGCGGCGGTGGCGATTTCGGAGGCGGAGGAGGGGGCTTCGGTGGTGGCGGAGCTTCGGGGGACTGGTAAATGAACATTAAACGCGTCATCAAACATCTCTCCGTTGGGCATGCGGCTGTACGGCGCAACTTCCCCCGTGCGGCATTGCAAAATATCGAGCGAGCCATCGCGCAAGTGGAGCAGAACCATGCAGGACAAATACGTTTCGCCGTGGAAGCTTCATTGGAACTGTCGCCGTTGCTTGCCGGGCAGGCCGCGCGTGAGCGCGCCATTGAAGTGTTCTCGCAATTGCGCGTCTGGGATACAGAGCACAACAACGGCGTGCTGATCTATCTGCTGCTCGCGGATCGCGATGTCGAAATCGTCGCGGATCGAGGCGTACATGCCAAATTGGGCCCGCCGGTTTGGGAGTCTGTTTGTCAGGAAATGGAAGCTGCATTTCGGCTGGGAAAATTTGAAGAGGGCGTCATCGCCGGAATTCGTAGCGTGGGCGCGTATCTTGCGCAACACTATCCGCAAGCAGGCGTGAAAACCAACGAATTACCCGATCAACCGGTGATACTCTGAGGCCGCTATGGCAATCGAAACCGAACTCAAGCTGCGCGTTACCCCGGAACACATGGCACGCCTCAAGCGCCACCCGTTTTTGCGTTCGCTTTCCACTGAGCGCGTTGTCACCCGCAAACTTTACAGCGTGTATTTCGACACGCCTGATTTGCAGCTGCATCGCGACAGGATGGCATTGAGGCTGCGCCGCGTCGGCAAGCAATGGCTGCAAACGTTGAAAGGCGGCGGCGGAGTGCAGGCCGGGTTGCATCAGCGCAACGAATGGGAGACGCCTGTTGCCGGTGAGCAACTCGATTTTGCCGCGCTGGAAGCCATGGGGGCAACGCACTTGGCAGTCGGCGTGCGCAAAAAAATGCAGCCGCTGTTCGTGACCGACTTCACCCGCAGTATCCGCATGGTGCAGTTCGAAGGCGCGCTGATCGAACTGAGCCTGGACAGCGGCGAGATCCGCGCCGGAAAATCCGTGCATACCATCTCCGAACTGGAGCTGGAGCTCAAGTCCGGCGAACCTTTGCAGCTATTCCGTCTGGCTTTGGCCTTACTCGACATCGTGCCGCTGGAGATCGAAGCGACCAGCAAAGCGGAATACGGCTATCGTTTGCATCGGCCTGTCAAACCCGCTGTGAGCAAAGCGCAAACGCCCAAGCTGGACGCGCATGACTCTATAGAGAGCGCTTTGCAGCGGATGATCTGGTCGTGTTTGTTCCACCTGCAAGCCAATGTGGCGGGCGCGGTAAAAAAATCCGATGACGAGTTCCTGCATCAGGTTCGCGTTGCATTGCGCCGGTTGCGAGTCGTGCTCGGCATTGCTGCAAAAAATCGCGGCGATGCCGAGCTGGAATCGTTGCGCACGCTTATTTCCGAATTGGGCACGGCTCTGGGGCGTTCGCGTGAATGGGATGTGTTCGTTACGCAAATCTTGCCGGCAGTGCAAAAATATCAAAATAGCCACACCGGATTCGACACGGTTGCACAGCAAAGCGAAGCACTCCGCCAGCATTATCATCAGCATGTTCACGCCGCTTTACAGGCCGGCGACTTCCAGCGCCTGTTATTGCGTTTCGGTGCCTGGATGAACGGGGGGTATTGGCACGAGCCTGCCAATCCGGTCGCGCTTTCCCGCTTTGCCGCCAAAATATTGCACAAACGCAGCCGAAAAATTAGTCAATTCGGAGAGTGTATCCAGCAAAATGCCGATGCCATACAGCTCCATGCGTTGCGCATTGCCTGTAAAAATCTCCGCTACAGTGCCGACCTGTTTGCCTCGCTTTATACGGATGCAAAGACCCGGCACTATTTGGATATATTGGCGAAATTGCAGGATATTCTCGGTATGCTCAACGATAATACTGTCGCGCTTCATTTGCTGGATGAGCTGGATCATGGGGCGCAACAGGAAGTCATTGTGCTGATACGCACCAAAATTAACCGCAACTATTCGAAGCACCTGACTGAATTGCGTAAAGCATGGAGAAAGTTTGCCGGGGCGACTGCATTTTGATGCGAATGGATGCGGCGAATTGAATCAACTTGGGTAGACTGCTATTCTTGGCAACTGTTAGGTCGTTATGCAATTGGACGGCGGGTGTTCTGGTTATTTTCATCGGGGGAGGTAACATGCTTTATCGAAATATGATGTCGGTTGCAGGTTGTGTTTTGTTCATTTCTTCTTCGGCATTGGCTGCGGAAAATGCTGTTGTATCAGATGCAGCTGCTGCATCGGTACAAACGAGCACAGGAAGCGCATCGTCTTCCTCTCCCGTCAGCGAGGCTCCCAGCCTGAAAAAAACAAGGGCGTCGCTGGCGCCCCAAAAAATCGAGTTATTCAGAATAACGGTAAAAGAAACCACGCAGGAGAAGGGCTTGTTTGCCCGAATGTTCTCTACCGGGAATAATCCAATTGATGCCGAACTGCTCGCGGAAATGCAGCAATTCACGGAGTGGCACGCAAGCTTGCCGCAGACTGATGAAGTATTCCACCTGAAGGCGCAAGTTCATAAACGCATGAAGAACTATCCCGCTGCCGCGCTAGACTGGATGCTGCTGAAGGTGATGTATCCGCAATCGTCGCTGGTATCGGCGGCCAACAAACAACTCAAGGAACTCAGCGACGACCAATTGGAGAAGCAAGCGAGCGTCATTGATAAATTAAACAAAAAAATAGTCACATTAAGCGGGGATATGGATCAGCGCACGGGAGCCTTTATCGAGTTCCTCGGCACCTTCCGGGATGAGACTTTTGCGGCTTCGATTGCCGCCGAGAGCGCCGCTTTTCTGACCCGGAATGAAACCTTCCAGAACGAAGACATGATCGAGAGCGCGATAGCGCATCAGGCCGCGCTATACGATAACGAGGTTGCGCTCTACCGGTTCAATAAGTTGCTGGCGCTTTATCCCGCGAGCAATCTGCGCGCGGACAGTCTGCTGTCTATTGCCACCATTCAACGCGGCAAGCAAAAGTTTTACGACAAGGCGGCCAAAACTTTCCTGGTGTTGATCGACAAACATCCCGATTCAAACGAGACAAAATTGGGGTATGAAGCGCTGGCAACGATGTACAACGAGGATATGCGCGACTATCCGAATGCGATCAAAACATACGATGCGATCGTGGCGAAATATAAAAACGATCCGGTCGTTTTGCGCGGGTTACTTGCTCAGGAGCAAGTTTACGAGACCAAAATGGGGCAGCCGGACAAAGCGATCGAGACTTATTTGAAGTTGGCTGATATTTTCGATAAAGGACCGGAAGGCCTGAATGCGCTGATTGCCGCCGAAAAGATCGCAGTGAATTCGACCAAGAATTGGACTCAGGCAATCGCCATCAACGACCGTATTATTGCGCGGGTTCCCGGCGCTGAAGAAGCGGTAAAGGCGATGTATGCAACGGCCGACATTACCGAAAATAAAGTGGGCGACAAAGAGAAGGCCAAGGCTTTGTACGAGAACTTTATCAAGGAACACTCGGAACATCCTCTGGCGAAAGAAGCCCAGAAAAGAATTGATGCGATGATGAAGAAATAAGTTGGTAGCCCGCGAGGAGAAAGCAGCGCAAGGGCGCTGCTTTTTTTTGAGCCGATCAAATTGAAGTTAGCCTAGCATCGCTTTCAACCGTGCCAGCTTGGCTTTTCCTTCTTCTTTGCTTACTTCCGGTGCATTGCCTGCCGGAACCGCACCCGCATAAATCACATCGCCTTCAGGCAGTTCCTTGATAAAGCGGCTGGCTTCGCAGGTCGCCCATTCCTTGCCGCGTTTGCGTTTGATGCAGTAGCTGATGTGCAGCGAACGTTGCGCACGGGTAATGCCGACGTACATGAGGCGGCGTTCTTCCTCGATCTGTTCGGGGGATTCGCTGCGTTCGTGCGGCAACACGCCTTCCTCCACGCCGACCAGATACACGTGGCCGTATTCCAAGCCCTTGGAGGCGTGCAGGGTGGAGAGCGATACCGCATCGACTTCCTCTTCGCGCGATTCGAGCAGGTTCATCAGCGCAATCGTTTGTGTCATCGCCAATAATGTTTTGCCGTCCTCTTCGCATTTGCGGTTGATCCAGCCGACGAAGCTGCTGACGTTCGCCCATTTGGTTTCAGCGGGGCGCGGCTCGTGGCTGTCGTACAGCCAGGCTTCGTAGTCGATCGCCGCCATCAGGTCTTCCAGCACCGCAGCACCTTCTTCCTTGGCGGCGCGGGCTTCCATGCGGTTGATGAAATTGCAGAAGGTGAGCAGCTCTTCGTGCTGGCGCGCGGGCAGCAGCTCGGCCAGCGGGCTTTCAAACGCGGCCTCGAACATGCTGACGTTGCGCGTGCCCGCGTAGCTCGCCAGTTTTTCCAGCGTGCTGTTGCCGATGCCGCGCTTGGGCGTGGTGACGGCGCGGATGAATGCCGGATCGTCGTCAGGGTTGGCGATCAGGCGCAGGTAGGCGACGATGTCTTTGATTTCCGCGCGCTCGAAAAAAGACGTGCCGCCGCTCACGGTGTAGGGCACGTTCTGCGCGCGCAAATGCTCTTCAAATACCCGCGACAAATGGTTGCTGCGATACAGGATGGCATAATCGGCAAAGCGCGTGCGATGCTCGAATTTGTGCGCCAGCAGGCGCAGTACGACCGACTCCGCCTCGTTGTCGTCATCCTTGGCTGCGAAGACGCGCACTTGGTCGCCCAGGCCGTGATCGCTCCACAATTTTTTCTCGAACAGCTTGGTGTTGTTTTTGATGACGTGGTTGGCGCTGTGCAAAATGCGCTGCGAGGAACGGTAGTTTTGCTCCAGCTTGACCACGCGCAAAGACGGATAGTCTTTTTGCAAGTTAAGCAGATTGGCCGTGCTTGCGCCGCGCCAGGCGTAAATGGCCTGATCGTCGTCGCCCACGGCGGTGAGTGCAGCGCGGTCGCCCGCCAGCAGGCGCATCATCTGGTACTGGCAGTCGTTGGTGTCCTGATATTCGTCCACCAGCAAATACAGCAGGCGATGCTGCCAGCGCTGCAACGCCTCGGGATGGGTGTTGAACAAGTCCACCGGCAAGCGGATCAAGTCGTCGAAGTCCACTGCCTGATAGGCGCGCAAGGTTTCCTGATAGCGCGGGTAGAGCAGGGCGATGCGCTGCTCCTCGTCGCTTTGCACCAGACTCTGCGCCTGCTCCGGCGATACGAAATTGGCTTTCCAGTTCGACATCACGCTCTGCGCCTGACGTATATCCTGCTTGTCGGGCGAGCCGAGCAATTCACTCACGATCTTGGCAGTGTCGGCGGAATCGAAAATGGAGAATTGGTTTTTGTAGCCGAGCAGCGCGGCTTCTTCGCGCAGAATCTGCATGCCCAGCGCGTGGAAGGTGCTGATGGTCATGCCCTTGGCATCGCCCTTGTCGAGCAAATGTCCCACGCGCTCGCGCATTTCGGTCGCGGCCTTGTTGGTGAACGTGATCGCCGCGATATTGCGCGCCGAGTAGCCGCATTGCTGAACCAGATAAGCCAGCTTGTGCACGATCACGCGCGTCTTGCCGCTACCCGCACCCGCCAGCACCAGCAAAGGGCTGCCCAGAT
>JBBIJL010000145.1:0-5635 GCA_037446005.1 Gallionellaceae bacterium
GCGTGCGGGCAAACGCATTCTGCTGGCGAACAAAGAAACGCTGGTGATGGCGGGGCGCATTTTCATGGATGCGGTCAAACAGAGCGGCTCGCCGCTGCTGCCAATCGACAGCGAGCACAACGCGATTTTTCAAGCCTTGCCGCATCAATATTCGGGCGATTTAAAGGCCGGCGGTGTCAGCAAAATTTTGCTCACCGCGTCCGGCGGGCCGTTCCGCAACACGCCCTTGAGCGATTTGCAGCAGGTCACGCCAGACCAAGCCTGCGCCCATCCGAACTGGAGCATGGGGCGCAAGATTTCCGTCGATTCCGCCACGATGATGAACAAGGGGCTGGAAGTTATCGAGGCGCACTGGCTGTTCAACGCTCCCGCCGATGCGATTCAAGTGGTGGTGCATCCGCAAAGCGTGATCCACTCCATGGTGCAATACGTGGACGGCTCGGTGCTGGCGCAATTAGGCAATCCCGACATGCGCACGCCCATCGCTTACGGTTTGGCTTATCCCGAGCGCATTGATGCGGGTGTCGTGACGCTGGATTTGTTCAAAATCGCACGGCTCGATTTTGTCGAGCCGGACTTCGAGCGCTTCCCTTGTCTGGCATTGGCCTATCGCGCTTTGCGTGCGGGCGGCACGGCTCCGGCACTGATGAATGCCGCCAATGAAATTGCCGTGGATGCCTTCCTCAACGGGCGCATCGCCTTCCTCGACATTCCGCGCCTGATCGCCGACGTGCTGGACAAGCTGCCGACGGTGGCGGTGAATGTGCTGGAAGACGTGTTGCTGGCGGATGAACAGGCGCGTAGCGCAGCGCAGGATTGGGTTGCGCGCGCATGACCGTGCTGGCCTTTATTGTCGCCATTGCCGTATTGGTGTTTTTCCACGAGCTGGGACACTACTGGGTTGCGCGCCTGTGCAATGTGAAAGTGCTGCGCTTCTCGCTGGGATTCGGCAAGGCGGTTTACGTCAAACGCTTTGCCGGAGGCGAAACGGAATGGGCGCTGTCGCTGATCCCTATTGGCGGCTACGTGAAGATGCTGGACGAGCGTGAAGGTGAGGTGCAGCCGCACGAACTGGCGCGCGCCTTCAACCGCCAGCCCGTGTTGCGGCGCATGGCGATTGTAGTGGCCGGGCCGGTTGCCAATCTGCTGCTGGCCATTGTGTTGTACTGGGCTTTGTTTATCCACGGCGTGCCCGGCGTTAAACCGGTTCTGGGCGTAGTGCCGCCGGCGACGCCAGCAGCGGCCGCGCAATTGCACGCACAGCAAATGATTGTCAGCATCAACGGGCAAGCGACCCCGAGCTGGCAGGAAGTACGCTGGATTTTGCTGGAGCTGGTGTTGCAAAAACAGCCCGCGAATCTGGAATTGCGCACACAGCAAGGTGAGATACTTTTCCGCGTACTGGAGATGGGCGCATTGCAGCCAGCCGATCTGGATGGCGACTTTTTACAGAAGCTCGGTTTACAACCGTATCAGCCGCCCATCACTCCCGTTATCGACAAGCTTGTCACAGAGGGGGCGGCACAGCGCGGCGGCTTGCATGAGCAGGACAAGATTTTGCGGGTGAACGGGCTGGCAATTCCGCAATGGGATGCGTTTGTGGAAGTGGTGCGCAGCCATCCGGGAGTGGAGCTCAACGTCGAAGTGGAGCGGGCAGGCTCGGTACTGGCGCTGAACATCACGCCGGATACGATCACCGATTCGGGCAAGCAATTGGGCCGTATCGGCGCGGCACCGAAAATCGACCGCGCAGTCTACGATGCGCTGTTGACCGAAGTGCATTACCCGCCGCTGGCCGCATTGGGTGAGGCGGTACGCAAAACATGGGAAACGTCTGCCGTCAGTTTGAAGATGATGGGGAAGATGGTGCTGGGCGAAGTGTCGCTGAAGAATTTGAGCGGCCCGATCACGATTGCCGACTATGCCGGGCAGTCGGCGCAGATGGGGATGGGCGCTTATCTGGGCTTTCTGGCGCTCATCAGCATCAGCCTCGGTGTATTGAATCTGCTGCCTATCCCGTTATTGGATGGCGGGCATTTGCTGTATTATACGGTCGAGTTGATTAAGGGCAGCCCGGTATCCGAAGCGCTTTGGGAGGCCGGACAAAAAGTAGGCATTGCATTGCTGGTTACCATGATGGTTTTTGCGTTGTATAACGACATAAGCCGCCTGATTTTAGGTTGAAAAACTAATGAATTTTAAGAAACTGGCGGGACTCATCCCGCTGCTGTACGCCGCATCCGCATGGGCGATCGAACCTTTCGTCATCAAAGATATCCGGGTTGAAGGCATTCAGCGTACCGAAGCGGGTACGGTGTTCAGTTACCTGCCGGTGAAGGTCGGCGATACGCTGAGCGACGATCAGGCGTCCGCGTCTATTCGCGCATTATTCTCCACCGGATTTTTCAAGGACGTCAGCCTGAAGGAAGAGCAGGGCGTGCTGGTGGTATTGGTGCGCGAGCGTCCGTCTATCGCCAGCGTCGAAATCAACGGTGTAAAAGATTTCCCCAAGGATCAGTTGCGCGACAATTTAAAGCAGGTCGGCTTGGCTGAAGGGCGCATTTTCGACAAGTCCGCGCTGGAAAAGTCCGAGCAGGAACTCAAACGCCAATACGTCGCACGCGGAAAATACGGCGTCTCGGTTAAAACCACCTTGACTGAACTGGAGCGCAACCGCGTGGCGGTGAGCTTCAACGTAGTCGAGGGCGAGGTTTCCAAGATCCGGCAAATCAATATCGTCGGCAACAGCGCATACAGCGAAGATGAATTGCTCGACATGATGAAGCTCAGTACGCCGGGCATGTGGAGCTGGATGAGTAAAAACGATCAGTACTCAAAACAGAAATTATCTGCGGACATGGAAACGATCCGCACTTTCTATCTGGATTCCGGTTACATGGAGTTTGCCATCGACTCGACCCAGGTTTCGATTTCTCCGGACAAGAAAGACATCTTCATCACGCTGAATATTTCGGAAGGGCCGAAATACACGATTTCCTCAGTGAAACTGGCCGGGCCGCAGACGGTGTTCTCCCATGACGAGTTGCGCAAGCTGATCGAGTTGAAACCCGGCGATGTGTTTTCGCGCAAGGCAATCACGGCATCAACGCAAAAAATATCTGAGCGTTTCGGGGACGAGGGCTATGCCTTCGCCAACGTGAATGCGGCACCGGAGCTTGATAAGGAAAAGCATCAGGTCGGCTTCACCTTTATGGTCGATCCGTCACAGCGCGTCTACATCCGGCGCATCAACGTATCGGGGAATACCAAAACGCGCGATGAAGTCATCCGCCGCGAATTCAGGCAAATGGAAAGCGGCTGGTTTGCCACGGAAAAGATCAAGAAATCCAAGCAGCGTGTGGATCGCTTGGGCTTTTTCAGCTCGGTCAACGTTGAAACAGTCCCCATTCAAGGCAGCAAAGACCAAATGGATTTGAATGTCGCGGTGGAAGAAAAATCGACGGGCAACCTGTCGATCGGTGCCGGTATCAGCAGTACGGAAGGGCTGACCTTTATGGGAGGCGTCAGCCAAAGCAACCTGTTCGGTACCGGAAACACGCTTTCCACGCAAATCAACACCAGCAAAGTCAATCAAATCTATTCGATTTCCTATACCAACCCGTATTACACGGACGACGGCGTCAGTCGCGGCTTTGACTTGTACAACCGCAGAACCAATGCGACCCAACTCGCCGTGAGCCAATACACCTCGGAAAATATCGGGGGCGGGGTGCGTTTCGCCGTTCCTCTGGATGAAGATGAAATGATCCACTACGGACTTGCGGCAGAACAGACGACCATCGGTCTGACAACATTAAGCCCGCAGCGCTTCACCGACTACATCAACACCTTCGGCGCCACGACGCAAAACTATCTCGGCACCATAGGCTGGAGCCGTGACAATCGCGACAGCGCCATTTACACCACCGAGGGTACGGTGCAACGGGCGTTTACCGAAGCCAGTTTGCCGGTATCGAGCCAGCATTACTTAAAGCTGACCTATCAGCACCAATGGTTCCATCCGCTGAGCCGCGATATAACGTTCATGGTGAACGGCGAGGCCGGCGTCGCCAAAGGATATAGCGGACAGATATTGCCGTTCTTCAAGAATTTTTACGCGGGCGGTGTGGGTTCCGTGCGCGGCTATGAGCCTAGCTCATTGGGGCCGCGCGACATCAACAATTATTCGCTGGGCGGCAACAAACGCGTGATCGGCAATGCGGAGTTGCTTTTCCCCATGCCCGGTTTTGCCAAAGAAAAATCCGTGCGCTTAAGCGTGTTTCTGGATGGCGGCGCGGTATACGGCGATCCGACACAGGTACCGGCGTCGATTGGTTTGCGCTATTCTACCGGCGTTGCGCTTACCTGGTTTTCGCCGGTGGGGCCGCTCAAGCTGAGTTACGGGGTTCCCATCGGGGAGCAGCCGCAGGATAAATTGCAGCGCATTCAGTTTACTTTGGGTACGTTGTTCTAACGGTCTTGTTTAGGCCGGTGGTGTTGAAATAAGGAGGCGGAATGAAAAAAGTACTGAGTGTAAGTATGCTGATTGCGGCATGTGTCGCTCCCGTTCATGCAGCCGAATTTAGGGTCGGAGTCGTCGATACCGAGCGCATTCTGCGCGAGTCTGCGCCTGCGGTAAAAGCCGAGAAAAAAATTGAAAAAGAGTTCGCCGCACGCGACGAAGAGATCAAAAAAATGATGAAGCAGGCCAAGGAAATTCAGGCCGCTTTGGAGAAGGACGGCGCCAAGCCGGATGCCGAGCATCGCAGCAAAGAGCGCGAGTTGGCCAATCTGAATGTCAACCTGCAACGCTTGCAGCGCGAGTTCCGTGAAGATTTGAACCTGCGCAAGAACGAAGAGTTAGCCCAGGTGTTGGGGCGTGCCGACAAAGCGATTCAGGCGATTGCCGAGAGCGAGAAATTCGATTTGATCCTGCAAGAGGCGGTTTACCGCAATCCGCAGATCGACATCACCGAGAAGGTGTTGCAGTATTTGGCCGACGATAAAGCCGGCAAATAGCGAGCGGTATTGTTAATGAATCGCACAGCCTACCGTTTGGCAGACATCGTGGCCCGTTTCGGGGGGCGCGTCGAGGGAGACGCCGCTACTGTGGTGGAGCAGATTGCCACTCTCGATAGCGCCACGACGAATCAAATCGCGTTTCTCGCCAACTCCAAGTATCGCAAACAATTGGAATCGACGCGTGCGGCGGCAGTGATTCTGGCTGAAGCCGATGCCGATGCGACAGCGCTGCCGCGCATCGTTTGCACCAATCCCTATTCATATTTCGCCCGGCTTTCCGCCTTCCTCAATCCGCTACCGGCGTTCGCGCCGGGTATCCATCCCAGTGCCGTGATCGGTGCGGGAGCGACAGTGTCTTCCGCCGCGCACATCGGCGCGCAGGTCTCGATAGGCGAGGGTGCCCGCATCGGCGCCGGGAGCGTCATCATGTCCGGTTGCAGCATCGGAACAAATACCACGGTGGGAGAAAACACGCGGCTGTATCCGCGCGTGGTGGTGTATCACGATTGCGTGTTGGGTAATAACGTCATCGCTCATTCCGGCGCGGTCATCGGTTCCGATGGCTTCGGCATGGCTTGGGAAAACGGTTGCTGGTTGAAGATTCCGCAGATTG
>JBBIJL010000146.1:0-5531 GCA_037446005.1 Gallionellaceae bacterium
CCTTGGGCGCGCCACAGTCAGCCGTTTTTCGGATGGCGAGGTCATGGTCGAGATTCTCGAGCATGTGCGCGGCAAAGACGTGTTTGTTTTGCAATCCACTTGCGCCCCGACCAACGATAGTTTGATGGAAGTGATGGTGATGGTCGACGCGCTGAAGCGCGCCTCCGCCGGACGTATCACCGCCGCGCTGCCGTATTTTGGCTATGCGCGCCAAGACCGCCGTCCGCGTTCGGCGCGCGTGGCGATTACCGCCAAAGTTGTGGCGGACATGCTGACCAGCGTCGGCGTGGATCGCGTGCTGACCATGGATTTGCACTCCGACCAGATTCAAGGCTTCTTCTCGATTCCGGTCGACAATATTTATGCCGCGCCGATTTTGTTGTCGGATGTGTGGAAACAAAACTATCCCAACCTGATCGTGGTTTCGCCGGACGTCGGCGGCGTGGTGCGCGCCCGCGCGCTGGCCAAGCGTCTGGAATCCGATCTGGCGATTATCGACAAGCGCCGCCCCAAGCCGAACGTGGCGAAGGTGATGAACATCATCGGCGATGTCGAAGGCCGCACCTGCATCATCATGGACGACATGGTGGATACCGCGAACACGCTGTGCGAAGCCGCCAACGCGCTGAAAGAAAAGGGCGCCGCCCGCGTGATCGCCTACTGTACTCATCCGGTGCTGTCCGGTCCCGCGATTGAGCGTTTGGAGAAGTCGGCGATTGACGAGCTGGTGGTGACCGACACCATTCCGTTGCGCGAAGAAGCGCGCAACTGCAAGCGCATCCGCCAACTGAGCGTGGCGGAACTGATGGCCGAAACGATGCGCCGCATCAACGCGGAAGAGTCGGTCAGTTCGCTGTTCATGGAATAAATTTTTGCGGTGACCGCGTCGGTCACCGCGCAACCCGAAGCCTCTGGTCGCGGAGCGCTTCATTTGAAGTGGAGAAGTAAAATGGCAATCGAAATCGCAGCAACATCACGCAAAGCGCAAGGAACGGGTGCGAGCCGCCGTCTGCGCAAAGCGAACCGTGTTCCCGGCGTCGTATATGGTTCCGGCGAAGCAACCATGATCGACCTCGATCACAATACTCTGTACTACGCATTGCGTAACGAAGCGTTCCACGCTTCCGTTCTGTCTTTGGATCTGGACGGCAAGAAAGAATCCGTGCTGTTGCGCGACTTCCAGATGCACCCGTTCCGCCAGCAAGTGCAGCACATCGACTTCCAGCGCGTTGACGCGAAGAAGAAGATTCACATGAAAGTGCCGCTGCACTTCATCAATGGCGACGTTGCTCCCGGCGTAAAGTCCGGCGGCATTATCAGCCACGTGTTGAACGAACTGGAAATCGCCTGCTTGCCGGCCGCATTGCCGACCTCCATCGAAGTGGATTTGGCCGGGCTGGTTTTGGGGCACTCCATCCACGTGTCCGACGTCAAGCTGCCGAAGGGCGTTGAAGTGGCCGGCCACCATCACGCTGCCGACGCGGTTGCCACCGTGCAAGTACCGCGCGGTGCGGTTGAAGCCGCCGCAGCTGCTGAAGCTGCTGCTCCTGCCGCTGAAGCGAAACCTGCTGCCGCGAAGCCAGCTGCAAAAAAATAATCGTCGCCTAAGCGCCGGTATTTTGGAAAGCTCGTCATGCCAATTCGAAAAGCATGACGGGCTTTTTTCATCATGAGCGAAATAAAATTAATCGTCGGGTTGGGTAATCCCGGCAAAGAATATGAAGCCACGCGGCATAACGCGGGGTTCTGGTGGGTGGACGAGCTGGCGCGTTTGCATAATGCGAGCTTCAAAGCCGACAGCAAGTTCCACGGTTTGATCGCGCGCGCGAATCTGCACGGGCATGAAGTGCATCTGTTCAAGCCGCAGACATTTATGAATGTGAGCGGTCGCGCGGTCGGCGCGGTGGCGCAGTTCTACAAGATTGAACCGGCGCAGATTCTGGTGGTGCATGATGAACTCGACCTGCCGCCGGGCAGCGCCAAACTGAAAATGGGCGGCGGCCACGGCGGGCACAACGGCCTGAAAGACATCATCGCGCATCTCGGCAGCAAAGAGTTCTGGCGCTTGCGCATCGGCGTCGGCCATCCCGGTGACCGAGCGGAAGTGGTCAACTTTGTGTTGAACGCGCCGCGCAAAGAAGAGCAGGTGTTAATCAACGAAGCGATGCAGCACGCGCAAGATGTCGCGCCGCTCATCATCGAAGGCAAACTGGAAGCAGCGATGTTGAAGCTGCATAGTGCGTAAAAGCAATTCTAGCCACAGAGGACACAGAGCTCACAGAGATGTCCGCAGCTCTCAATCGGCTGGAGGTTTTCTCTGTGTACTCTGTGATCTCTGTGGCAAAACGATTTTGATTTTAAGGAAACAAACATGAGTCTCAAATGCGGTATCGTCGGCCTCCCCAATGTGGGCAAATCCACGCTGTTCAACGCGCTGACCAAAGCGGGCATTGCGGCGGAAAATTATCCGTTCTGCACTATCGAGCCCAACGTCGGCATCGTCGAAGTGCCCGATCCGCGCATGGACGAGTTGGCCAAGATCGTGAAGCCGCAACGCATGCAGCCCGCCATCGTCGAGTTCGTCGACATCGCGGGGCTGGTCGCGGGCGCGTCCAAAGGCGAAGGTTTGGGTAACCAGTTTCTCGCCAACATCCGCGAGACCGATGCCATCGTGAACGTGGTGCGTTGCTTCGACGACGAGAACGTGGTGCACGTGGCAGGCAAGGTCGATCCCTTGTCCGACATCGAAGTCATCCTTACCGAGTTGGCGCTGGCCGACCTCGCCGTGGTGGAGCGCACTATCCAGCGCGACGGCAAGAAAGCCAAGTCCGGCGACAAGGATGCGCAGAAGCTGGTGGCAGCGCTGGAGAAGCTGCTGCCGCACCTAAACGAAGGCAAGCCCGCGCGCACCTTCGCCTTGAGCGATGAAGAAAAAATCATCATCAAACCGCTGTGCTTGCTCACCATCAAGCCCGCAATGTATGTCGGCAACGTGCTGGAAGACGGTTTTGAAAATAATCCGCATCTGGATCGTTTGCGCGAACACGCGGCTAAAGAAGGCGCGCCTGTCGTTGCGCTGTGCGCCAAGATCGAACAAGAATTGGCCGACCTCGACGATGCCGATAAAATTGAATTCCTCGCCGACCTCGGTCTGGATGAACCCGGCCTGAACCGCCTAATCCGTACCGGCTACGACCTGCTGGGTCTGCAAACCTACTTCACCGCAGGCGTGAAAGAAGTGCGCGCCTGGACCATCCACAAGGGCGACACCGCACCGCAAGCCGCAGGTGTCATTCACACCGATTTTGAAAAGGGCTTCATCCGCGCGCAGACCATTTCGTTTGCCGACTTCATCGCTTGCGGCGGCGAAGCGGGCGCCAAGGAAAAAGGCAAAATGCGCGTGGAAGGAAAAGACTATGTCGTGCAGGACGGCGATGTGATGAATTTCCTGTTCAACGTCTAGCGATTGCTTTGCGGCGCGCTACTGCGCCGTCAGTAACAACGACAAAGCCCGGCATTGCCGGGCTTTGTCGTTGAGGCCAGGTCGCCGGCCATTACTCGCCGTTCAAAAATTCCAGAATGTCGCCTTTGAGTTCGAGGAAGTCCTGCGCGGACATTTCAAAGTGCTTGAGTACATCGCGCTCGAATAGCGGCCACTCTTTGTCGCGAACCAGCAGGTGTTCATCGGTGATGCACTCGGCCATGTGCACGATGCCGATCAAGTTGCGCACATTGGTGCCGGCATGCTCGCTGGTGGAAGTGAAAATGGTAGTGTCGTGGTGATACAGGATGGCATGGCAGATGTGTACGGGGATCATCCAGCTGCGCGTGAGCATGTTGCCGACCACGGTGTGACTGGTGGAATAAATATCATTCTCTATGTCGCAGATCGCCTTGCCCTGCTTGGAGTAAGTCATCACGGTTTCGCGATAATCGGGAAACTTCATCATCAGCACCGGAATGCCGCAGTCGTGAAATAGTGCGGCGAGGTAAGCATCGTCCTTGGATACGGTGGGGAATTTTGCCGCGATTTTTTCCGCGATGGCGGCGGAAAGGCTGGAGCGCTCCCAAAATTTTTCAAAACTTTGCGGGCCGCCGCCAAGGCTTTGGCGCAGGGCGATGTTTTGCACCAGATTGAGGGTGTTTTGTATCCCCAAAACATTGATGGCATGAAGCACCGAGGTTACTTTGGTGCGCAAGCCGATGAAAGGCGAATTGGCTAACTTGAGCAAGGGGCCGACGATGCCCGCATCGCGGCTAATCAGGTGCGCGAGAGAGGCAAAATCAGCAGAGGGATGTTTGGCCTCGCGCATGATGGAGGTTAGCGAGGCGGGGCAAGGAGGAATGGTGATTCCCAGCAATGCCTGGGCGGTGATGTCGTTCGACAGTTTTTCGTGCGTGGTCACACGGTCTCCAATAGATCAGTATTATTTTTGTGAGCGGGCATGATGCCCAATTCGGGGGCAACAAACAATAGGATTTACCCTACAGGTAGGAATAGCCGCATTGCAGTTATAAATTTGGGAACTGGGCTGCGCCCGCTCTGTTACAATGCGCCGCGCGGCAATTGCTTCAGTCTTGATTGCCCGCTACCGAATCCGGTTTGTTGTTCCCCTCATTCAGCCTATGACTGGCGCGCTATCAGCGTGGCAGGCCGATGTAATCCAATTAGAAAGTAATACATGACCTTTGCAGCTCTCGGCTTGTCCGCAGAAATCGTCCGCGCCGTTTCCGAACGCGGCTATACCGAACCTACTCCCATTCAAGCGCAGGCGATTCCCGTCATCCTGAAAGGCGGCGACCTCATGGGCGGCGCGCAGACCGGTACCGGCAAGACCGCCGGATTCACCTTGCCGCTGTTGCAGCGCCTGATGGAAAAACCCGTCACAGGCAAAGCGCATATCCGCGCGCTAGTGCTCACCCCCACGCGCGAACTCGCCGCCCAAGTGGAAGAAAGCGTGCGCGAATACGGCAAATATTTGCCGCTCCGCTCCATGATGATGTTCGGCGGAGTGAACATTAACCCGCAGATCAAACAACTGCATGGCCGCGTGGATATTCTGGTGGCGACACCGGGACGCCTGCTCGATCACCTGCAACAAAAGACCGTGGACTTGTCGCACGTCGAAATTCTGGTGCTGGACGAAGCCGACCGGATGCTCGACATGGGCTTCATCCGCGACATCAAGCGCGTGCTCACCGTGTTGCCCAAGCAACGCCAGAACCTGCTGTTCTCCGCCACCTTCTCCGACGAGATCAAAGCGCTGGCCGACGGTCTGTTGACCAACCCCGCGCTGATCGAAGTGGCACGCCGCAATCAGGCCAACGAACTGATCGAGCAGCGCGTCTATCCGGTGGACCGCGAACGCAAGCGCGCACTGCTCACGCATCTCATCAAAGAGCACAACTGGTTTCAGGTGTTGGTATTTACTCGCACCAAGCACGGCGCCAACAATCTGGCCGAGTTTCTGAACAAGGACGGCATCAGCGCGATGGCGATCCACGGCAACAAGAGCCAGGCCGCCCGCACC
>JBBIJL010000147.1:0-5508 GCA_037446005.1 Gallionellaceae bacterium
CGGCAGGGCTCGCGGTTCGCGCGACAGTTGCAGCGCGGTCTGTTCCATGTGGTTCGAGTAGAGATGCGCATCGCCGAAGGTGTGCACGAAATCGCCCGCCTTCAATCCGCACACTTGCGCCATCATCATGGTGAGCAGCGCGTAACTGGCGATGTTGAACGGCACGCCGAGGAAGATGTCGGCGCTGCGTTGGTACAACTGGCACGACAACTTGCCGTCCGCCACGTAGAACTGGAAGAAGGCGTGGCAGGGCGCGAGCGCCATCTGGTCGAGTTCGCCCACGTTCCAAGCCGAGACGATGATGCGGCGCGAATCGGGATTGTTCTTGATCTGATCGACGGCGATCTTGATCTGGTCGATCACACGGCCATCGACCGCTTCCCACGAACGCCACTGCTTGCCGTACACGGGGCCAAGGTTGCCGTTCTCGTCCGCCCATTCGTCCCAGATGGAAACGCCGTTGTCCTTGAGGTATTTCGTGTTGGTACTGCCCTGCAAGAACCACAGCAATTCGTGGATGATGGATTTCAGGTGGCATTTCTTGGTGGTGACCAGCGGGAAGCCGTCGGACAAGTTAAAGCGCATCTGGTAGCCGAACACGCTGGTGGTGCCGGTGCCGGTTCGGTCGGATTTCTTGGTGCCGTGATCCAGCACGTGTTGCATCAAATCAAGGTATTGGCGCATGGAATGACTCGTTGTGTTGCCGCGCCGGGCGGCGCGTTCAGGGGTGTAATGCTAGCACAGGGGGCGTGCTGGCTTAACTTAACCAACACTGGATGTAACCATCTGGTAGTAGTTGAGATAGATTTGGCCTGTTTGTGCAGCATGTCGTTTTTTCCGAAGCAGCAAGCTTGTGAAATCAATTCGCTCCTCAAAGACTGCCATTAGATCGCCGCCGTCTACCAGTAGTATTGATGCACCGCCAGCTTGGTGCGCAGTAACACCATCTGGTGAGAATCCATTGATTGACAAGAAAATACCAAGGGTGTTTTCGAGCTTCGTCGTAACCTTATCAGAGAACGCAGCTAAATCGGCTTTGTTCACCATTTCCTTTTGCCACTTTGCTTCAAACAGATACTCCGTGCCTTCGAGTGAAAACGCACCATCTATCTGTTCGCCGAGATTTTTGAAGGACGCCTTCGGGTCAAGGTCAAATAACTCGAAGAGTTCATACATCACACGCTCAAGCTCGAAGCCTCTTGCTTGCGCGTTGTTAGCTCCAACTAAAGCCATGTATTTGGATTTAATCGTTTCCAGCTTTTGCCGGACAGCAGCGTTTTCTCGAAGTTTCTTCGCGGCAAGTTCCTGTCGTTGTTTGATGTCATCTTTTTCCTTCTTGATGTCTTGGTGTGGTTCAACGAGCTGCTTGAGTTGGTTGACTGCATTGCGAGCCCTTTCGACTTTTTGTGGCCCATCGTCCAAAGGTTTCAGGTGCGAGAAGTCTGTAAGTTTGCAGAGTTCGTAGCAAATCTTGGTTAAGTCGCCGAGATGCGTTTCCGGGTTTGCAACGAGGTAGTCAATGACGTCGGATGCAATCTGACGTTTGTAGTTTTCCCAGTTGAAGTTATTCAGAAGGCTGGGTTTCGATAAACAGAGTTGAAGGAAGCCGCGAAGCTCGGACTTGTACCAGTAAACGGAACAAAGCGCCTCTTTAAGCGCCATAATTCCTGCGGGTGATAGCTGCTTTGACAAGTGGTGCTCCATAGTTTTTGGATGGTAGGCAGACTATCCAACCTGTGTCCTGTTTTCAAGCCCGATCATGCAGTTAAATTTGAAAGCGTCCGCGCCCGATGTGCGGTAATGAATCACCGTATAATTCTCGTCTGATTTCTGGAGAACAACATGACCCTCGCTACACTCGCTTTTACTAATGTCCTTTCTGCCTCCCACCAACTCATCCTTTTCCCTAAGGCCAAGACCTTGCCCAAGGACATCCCGCATGGCGAGCTGTTAGCCGCCGTGCTCAAGCGTCGCGATATGAAAGCGGACGAGTTGGCTAAATCGGCAGTGAGCGCAGTGACGGCAAGCGGCGCGTTGATCGTGTGGGCGATGCTGGATTTCGACAAGGATACCTTTGCGCAGCAGACGCAGGTGCGCAAGGCTTTGCAGATGTTGCTGGAAGAGCAGCCCAAGCAGATCGGCATTGTGGTGCAGGGCGATGAAGTGCAGCGTCAGCGCATGGCTGAGTTAGCCGTCTATGGTGCGTGGGTGAACGGGGCGCTGTTGCCGGTGCACAAGAAGAAGGACGAGCGCAAAGCGCTGAAGAAAATTGAGCTGGTCGGCTGCAACGACAAGAAGCCGTTCGATGCGTTGAAAGCGCAGGCCGCAGGCAACTTGCTGTGCCGCGAATTGACGGTGTTGCCGCCGAACGAACTCACGCCGGGTGTGTACCGTCAGCGCGTGAAAAAGCTGGCCACGGCGAACAAGTGGAAGTACGAAGAGTTCGATATGAAGAAGCTGCGCGCGATGGGCGCGGGTGCTTTCGTGGCGGTGGCGCAGGGCAGCGAGACCGAAGATGCGGCCATCGTGCATCTCACCTATCGCCATTCCAAGGCGAAGCAGACCATCGCACTGGTGGGCAAGGGCATCTGCTTCGATACCGGCGGCCACAACCTCAAGCCTGCGCGTTACATGCACAACATGCACGAGGATATGAACGGCTCCGCCGTGTCGCTCGGTATCCTGCTCGCGGCCTCGCAGCAGAAATTGCCGGTGAACATCGACTGCTGGGTGGCGCTGGCGCAAAACCACATCAGCCCCAAAGCGTACAAGCAAAACGACATCGTCACCGCGCTGAACGGTACGACTATCGAAGTGATTCACACCGATGCCGAGGGACGCATGGTGTTGTCCGACACGCTCACGCTGGCCTCGCGCGCCAAGCCCGACCTGATGATCGACTTCGCCACGCTCACCGGCAGCATGGCGACCGCACTGGGCGCGCGCTACAGCGGCGTGTTCGCCACCAGCGACGAGTTGGCGCAGCGCGCGGTGAGCGTGGGCAAGCAGAGCGGCGAGCGGCTGTGCGCCTTCCCGCAGGACGAAGATTACGAACCTGCGCTCGATTCCAAAGTGGCCGACATCAAGCAATGCACGCTGGATGGCGATGCCGACCACATTCTGGCGACCCGCTTCCTGAAACGCTTCGTGGAAAAAGACGTGCCCTGGCTGCATGTGGATTTGTCTTCCAGCCGTTGCGATGGCGGGCTGGGCATCGTCGCGCATGAGGTGAACGGTTTCGGCGTGGCTTGGGGCTTGGGAATGCTGCAAAAATGACGCAACGAGCGGATAGTTCAAATAGACTAAATTCTGGCGGTACAGGAAAACTGAAATGAACGCATTGCTACTGCAACTCCTGAAATTAAAACCGGAATTTTTACCCCGCTGGCTTTTTGTATTGTTGCTGACGGCTGGTGTGTTGATCGTGGCGTGCGTGGCTGCGGTCGGGGTGTGGGTCGTGTTTACGCAAGTCGAGTTTCTGTGAGGCATCCTCCCCGCTCAGGGGGCTCGGCTTAAATAGCGTAATTTTGTGGCGCAGAAGCATATTTGCCGCTATTGAATTTTTTGTGCTTGTGTTAGATTTCTTCCGGCAGCAGCGCTGCTAAAACATTTACTCAATACCGAAGGGACTAAACATGAAAAAAGCACTATCCAAAGTAGCTCTCGCTCTTTCGCTGGCTGTTGTGGCATCAACCAGTGCGCATGCTTCCTCTACCCAGGATGCCGCCGGTTGCGGTGTCGGTACCATGATTTTCAAAGACAAGACCGGTTTGATCTACAGTCTGTTGGCGGTTACCACCAACGGTTATCTGTCCGGTACGGTGTCTATGACCTTGGGTATTTTGGACTGTCCTAAAGACGCTTCTGTCAACGGCAAAATTGCCAGCTACATCGACTTCAACAAGCAACAATTGGCAGTGGAAGTTTCCCAAGGCCGTGGCGACCGTCTGGCTGCATTGGTCGAAATGTTCGGCGTTAAAGAAGCGGACCGTCAGGCTGCTGTCTCCGTGCTGAAGGCTAACCAAGTGGCGATTTTCGCTGCGCAATCCGGTTCCGCTATTCAGGTTGAGATGCGCAAGGCATTGCAAGCATTCGTTTCTTGATCTAGTTCGATTGGATGACAAAAAACCGAGGCAAGACCTCGGTTTTTTGTTGGAAAAATTTCAGGTATTACTTTCATCATGAGCCGTTTTTTGAATGCGCTAAAGAATCTGCTATTGAACCTGCTGGTATTGATCCTGCTATTCGCAGTTGCCAATGCGCGCGCGGAGGCGCTGACCGGGAAACAGGCGGCGGATGTCGAGACGATGCTGGCGCTATCGAAACAATCCGAATTGTGGCGCAGTGTGGAATGGCAACGCATCAATATGTATCACGCCACGCTTGGCGGCGTGGTCAGCCGGGTGGATGACGAGAGCTATTTTCTGTCGCCCCGGGGCAAGCGCGATCCGCAGGCGGAATTGGAGGCGACCATCAGGGGCGCATTCGATTATTCGGTTCCCGAAAAGCGCAGGCAGCCCAATGTGTGCAGGTGGATTGCTCGCTACCAATTTTTGAGCCGGAGCATGAAAGCGCAGGGCTTCGACTACACCCCGTTGCCGTGCAGCGGGTTCGAGGCATGGAAGGTGGACATTGCCGCGAAGCACGTCACGCTGGTGTTCGCGGCGGTGTATCTCAACAGCACGGCTTCGATGTACGGGCACTCGTTTATCCGTCTGGACAGCGGTAAGGCGGGGGAATACAACCGCCTGAACGACACGACGGTGAGTTTTACCGTGAACAGCGGCGCGGATATCGGCCCGATGTTTTTGCTGCGCAGCTTAACCGGAGGGTTCCCCGGCATGTTCAATATCGCCCCGTACTATGTGAAGGTGCGGGAATACGCCGATCTGGAAAATCGGGATCTGTGGGAATACCGCACCAACCTCACGCAGGACGAGATCGACCACATGCTGGCGTTCATTTGGGAGCAGGCTTTCACCTACATGGACTATTATTTTTTCGACGATAACTGCGCCTTGATGTTACTGGCCTCGTTTGAGGCGGCGCGCCCGGGTCTGAATTTGATCGACCGCGCCAAACCCTGGATCGCCCCGCTCGATATGATTAAGCTGGCGCAAGAGCAACCCGGTCTGGTCGATCACATCCATTACCGCCCGTCGCAATACAACACGCTGGTGCGGAATTTCAGTCTGGCGTCGAATGCGGAAAAACAGTACGCATTGGGCTTGCTCGAGGATGAAAAGCCGCTGGTGTCCATGAGCCAAATGCCTGCCGCCGAGCAGGCGCGGATACTGGATTTGAATCTGGGCATGCTGGAGTATTTGCGCAACCAGATGCACTCGGAGGAGGAGGCCGCCTCTATCAGTGCGCGGCAATTGAAGCTGTCCGGCGTGCGCAGCAAGATCGACGCGGAATCCGACTATAAAGAGACCGAACCGCCGGCGCAGCGCCCCGATGAGGGGCATGGTTCTTTTCGCGCAGGCCTGGCCGCAGGGCAAATCGGCA
>JBBIJL010000148.1:0-5441 GCA_037446005.1 Gallionellaceae bacterium
GGTTGAAAGTGGCGGTGCTGTCCAAAGTGTTCCCGACGCGTTCGCATACCGTCGCGGCGCAAGGCGGTATCGCCGCCTCGCTGGGTAACGTCAAGGAAGACAACTGGCACTGGCATATGTACGACACCGTGAAAGGTTCGGACTATCTGGGCGATCAGGATGCCATTGAGTATATGTGCCGCGCAGCACCCGAAGTGGTGTACGAGCTGGAACACTTCGGCATGCCGTTCGACCGCCTCGACAACGGCAAAATTTACCAGCGCCCGTTCGGCGGGCACATGCAGGACTACGGCAAAACGCCCGTGGACAGAGCCTGCGCCGCCGCCGACCGCACCGGCCATGCGCTGCTGCACACGCTGTACCAACAGAACGTACAAGCCAACACCAACTTTTTCGTGGAGTGGATGGCTCTTGATTTGATTCGCGACGAAGACGGCGATGTGCTGGGTGTGGTGGCGATGGAGATCGAGACCTCCGAAGTGATGATTCTGCATGCGCGCGCCACCCTGTTTGCCACCGGCGGCGCGGGGCGTATCTTTGCGGCCAGTACCAATGCTTACATCAACACCGGCGACGGTCTCGGCATGGCGGCGCGTGCGGGCATCCCGCTCGAAGACATGGAGTTTTTTCAGTTTCACCCGACCGGCGTGTACGGCGCGGGCGTGCTGATTACCGAAGGCGTGCGCGGCGAGGGCGGCTATCTGGTGAACAAGGACGGTGAGCGTTTCATGCCGCGCTATGCACCGAATGCAAAAGACTTGGCCAGCCGCGATGTGGTGGCGCGCGCGATGGCGACAGAGATCAAGGAAGGGCGCGGCTGCGGCCCCAAGGGCGACCATGTGTTGCTCAAGCTCGACCATCTGGGCGATGACGTTATCCGTCATCGCCTTCCGGGCATACGCGACATCGCGCTCAAGTTCGCCCATGTTGACCCGGCGCATGCGCCTATCCCCGTGGTGCCGACCGCGCACTATATGATGGGCGGCATCCCGACCAATTATCACGGGCAAGTTGTCGCCCCCCACCGTACCGCGCCGGAAGATGTGGTGCAGGGCTTCTACGCGGTGGGCGAATGCGCGTGCGTATCGGTACACGGCGCGAACCGCCTCGGCTGCAATTCACTGCTCGACCTCATCGTGTTCGGGCGTGCTGCCGGACGCCAGATCATCGAAGACCTCAAGCTCAACCCGCATCACAAGCCGCTACCCGCCGATGCAGCTGACCGTCCTCTGGCGCGTCTGGCTAGGCTGGAAAATCAGAAACAGGGTGCGCGCGTGGCGGATGTCGGCGCGGATATGCGCCATGTGATGCAAACACACTGCGGCGTATTCCGCTTCCCCGACCTGTTGTCCGAGGGGGTGACGAAGATACGCGAAGTCGCCGAGCGCGCGAAGAACACCGTCATCACCGACCAGAGCAAAGTGTTCAACATCGCGCGCGTCGAAGCGCTGGAGCTGGACAACCTGATCGAGGTTGCGCAAGCCACCATGATCGCGGCTGCCGCCCGCGAAGAGAGTCGTGGTGCCCACGCCCGCGACGACTTCCCCGAGCGCGACGACAAGAAATGGTTGAAGCACTCCCTGTTCTACAGCGACGGGCAGCGTCTGGATTACAAACCCGTGCGCCTGAAACCGCTCACGGTGGAGTCGTTCCCGCTCAAAGCGCGTGTCTATTAGGAGGGCGATGAGATGAAATTCCGAATCTACCGCTACAACCCCGATACTGACGCCGCGCCGTACATGCAGGCCTACGACCTCAAACTTGAGGCGGGCGATGCGATGTTGCTGGACGCGCTGATGCTGTTGCGCGAACAGGATGACAGCATCGGTTTTCGCAAATCCTGCCGCGAGGGCGTGTGCGGCTCGGATGCGATGAACATCAACGGGCGCAACGGCTTGGCGTGTATCACGCCGCTTTCTTCGCTCAAGCAACCCATCGAGATACGTCCGTTGCCGGGGCTGCCCGTCATCCGCGATTTGATCGTGGATATGTCGCAGTTCTTCAAGCAATACCATTCGATCAAGCCCTATCTGGTGAACAACGATCCGCCGCCGGAGACTGAGCGTTTGCAGTCGCCCAAAGAGCGCGCGGAATTGGACGGTTTGTACGAGTGCATCCTGTGCGGTTGCTGCACGACCTCGTGCCCGTCGTTCTGGTGGAACCCGGACAAGTTCGTCGGTCCCGCCGGATTGTTGCAGGCCTATCGCTTCATCGCCGACACGCGCGATCAGGCCACGACGGAGCGCTTGGATAATCTGGAAGACCCGTATCGCTTGTTCCGCTGCCACACCATCATGAACTGCGTGGACGTGTGCCCCAAAGAATTGAACCCGACGGAAGCCATTGGCAAGATCAAGGACATGATGGTGAAACGGATCGTATGACGTCAGCTAGTGTCATGCCTGATTCTGCGGAGCTGGCACGCTTGAAATGGCGCTGCCGGCGCGGGCTGTTGGAGTTGGATATCGTGTTGGGGCGTTTCGTCGAGCGGCGGTATGCAGGTCTGGATGAAGCGCAAAAAATCGAGTTCGATGTGTTGTTAGATCTGCCGGATAACACGCTGTGGGATAGAATCACCGGCAAAGAGCCTACGCAACTGGCGACTCAGAAAAAAATATTGGAATTGATTAACGCGGTCTAGAAATCAGGGGTAAAGAAACATGGAAAAGAAACGAATCGCAACGCTGACTTTGGATGACGGACGCAGTATCGAGTTGCCTGTTTTGTCGGGTACGTTGGGACCGGATGTGGTGGATATGCGCACGCTCAACAAGCTCGGCGTGTTCACCTATGACCCCGCATTTTTCGCCACGGCGAGCTGCACTTCGGAGATCACTTTTATCGACGGCGACGCGGGGCTGCTTTACTACCGTGGCTACCCCATCGAGCAGTTGGCGGAACAGTCCGACTTCCTTGAAGTATGCTACCTCCTGCTCAACGGCGAGTTACCCACCGCCGCGCAAAAAGAAGAGTTCAGAGCGGTCATCACCCGTCACACCATGGTGCACGACCAGTTGGCGCGCTTCTTCAACGGCTTCCGCCGCGACGCGCACCCGATGGCGGTGATGGTCGGCGTGGTCGGCGCGCTGTCGGCGTTCTATCACGATTCGCTCGACATCAATAACCCGCAGCACCGCGAAATATCCGCGCACCGCCTGTTGGCCAAGGTGCCGACGCTGGCCGCGATGGCCTACAAATACAACGTGGGTGAGCCGTTCATCTACCCCAAGAACAAGTTCAGCTACGTCGAGAATTTCATGTACATGATGTTCGGCACTCCCGCCGAAGACTATGTGCCGAACCCGATACTGGTGCGCGCGCTGGAGCGCATTTTCATCCTGCATGCCGACCATGAACAGAACGCTTCGACTTCGACCGTACGTCTGGCCGGGTCGAGCGGTGCCAACCCGTTCGCCTGCGTGGCATCCGGCATCGCCGCATTGTGGGGGCCGGCGCACGGCGGCGCGAACGAGGCCGCACTCAAGATGCTGGAAGAGATCGGCGACGTGTCGCGCGTGAAGGAATACGTGCAGGGCGTGAAAGATAAGAAGTACAAGCTGATGGGCTTCGGCCATCGCGTGTACAAGAACATGGATCCGCGCGCGTCGGTGATGCGCCAGACCTGTTACGAGGTGCTCAAAGAGCTCAAACTGGAAAACAATAAGCTGTTCGAACTGGCGATGGAGTTGGAAAAAACCGCGCTCTCCGACCCGTATTTCATCGAGCGCAAACTGTACCCGAACGTGGACTTCTATTCCGGCATCGTGCTGCGCGCTATCGGCATCCCGACCAATATGTTCACGGTGATTTTCGCGCTCGCCCGCACTATAGGCTGGGTGTCGCAGTGGAACGAAATGATCGCCGACGCGGATCACAAGATCGGCCGTCCGCGCCAGTTGTATATGGGCGAGACCAAGCGCGATTTCGTGGCGATGCAAAAACGTTAAGGATCATCTTTTGAACGAGCCGGTGAATTTTATGAAGTTGATGCAGGCCAGCTCCATGCTGTCCGGCGGCAACAATGTGTTCGTTGAAGGCCTGTACGAAGACTTTCTGCGCAATCCGGCCAGCGTGCCGAATGAATGGCGCGAGTATTTCGAACAACTGATTGCGGGCAGCAAGACGCCGGATGTGGCGCATAGCCAAATTCAGCGCAACTTTGCGGCATTGCCTGCCAGCAGCGCCGCCCCCGCGCTGCAATCCGACGATTCGCGCAAACAGGCCTCCGTGCTGCAACTCATCAACGCGCACCGCTTTCTCGGCGTGCGCATCGCCGATCTCGACCCGCTGGCGCGCCATGCCAAGCCGCAGATAGCCGAGCTGAATCCGGCCTATTACAACCTCGACGAAGCAGACCTCGACAGCACGTTCAATACCGGTTCGCTGGTGGGCGGGGCGCGCATGACCTTGCGCGAGATACTGCAACGCCTGCGCCGCATCTACTGCGGCAGCGTCGGCGCCGAATACATGTACATCAGCGACATCGCGCAGAAGCGCTGGATACAAGCCAGACTGGAAGGTGCGAGCGGCGAGGTGAATTATCCCGTCGAGACCAAGAAGCGCATCCTCGAACGCCTCACCGCAGCGGAAGGCTTGGAGCGTTATTTGCACACCAAATATGTCGGGCAGAAACGCTTCTCGCTGGAAGGCGGCGAAACGCTGATTCCCTTGCTGCATCACTTGTTGCAACGCGCGGGTGAGCAGGGCGTGAAAGAGACCGTCATCGGTATGGCGCACCGCGGCCGCCTGAACGTGCTGGTGAACACGCTGGGCAAACTGCCCAAGGATTTGTTCGCCGAGTTCGAGGGCATCCATCTGGAACATCTCACTTCCGGCGACGTGAAATACCATCAGGGTTTTTCATCCGACATCGGCACGCCGGGTGGCGCGATGCACGTTACGCTGGCGTTTAATCCATCGCATCTGGAAATCGTTAATCCGGTAGTGGAAGGTTCGGTGCGCGCGCGCCAGCACCGCCGCAAAGATCATCAGGGCAAGCAGGTGTTGCCCGTGCTGCTGCACGGCGACGCAGCCTTCGCCGGGCAGGGCGTGAATCAGGAAACCTTCAATCTGTCGCAGACGCGCGGCTACCGCACCGGCGGCACGGTGCATATCGTCATCAACAACCAGATCGGCTTCACTACTTCCGATGCGCGCGACACGCGCTCTTCGCTGTATTGCACCGACGTAGCGAAGATGGTCGATGCGCCGATCTTCCATGTGAACGCGGACGACCCGGAAGCCGTGATGCTCATCACCGAACTGGCGTTCGACTACCGTATGCAGTTCGGCAAGGACGTGGTCATCGACATGGTGTGTTTCCGAAAGCTGGGGCACAACGAACAGGACGAGCCGCTGGTCACGCAGCCCTTCATGTACCGCTACATCAACCAGCATCCCGGCACGCGTGCGCTGTATGCGAAACAGCTGGTGGAGCAGGG
>JBBIJL010000149.1:0-5430 GCA_037446005.1 Gallionellaceae bacterium
TCGGGCAGAACGGTTGGTTAGCTTGTGGCTCGTCATTCTTGATGAAATCGCCACCCAACCAGAAGTCGTAGCACGCCTTGGCAAATGGCTCAGGACGCAGACCCAACTTAGGCTTGATGATGGTGCCGGCGATGTAGCCACCGTCCACTTCCGGACGACCCAGCACCTTCCACAGATTGGAGATGTTGGCGGACGGACCGTCGAACTTCCTGACCATCATTTCTGGTACCAAAAAGTCCAGCATGCGCAAACCTTGATGGTCTCCCATGCCTTGGTTGTTACCTAGGATCAGCGACCACAGGTGGGAAATGTTGTAAGTGCCGTCAGTCAGATTTGGATCAAACAACTCCACCGGATAAGCGACCTTGAACAAGCCGCCGCCCTTGACTGGATCGTCGCCGAAAGCGGTTTCGTCTACTTCGTATACCAGCGCGTCTACACCGCGGGTAAAGTCGTCGGTGGTGGACACTTCCACGTTGGTGCCGGTAGAAGATTCGGCTGCAACGTGAGCAGCCACTTCCAGAAAGCCGTGGCCTTTAGCTGGAATAAGTTTGTAAGCAACCAGCAGGTGCTTGCCGCCGGCGATCAAATCTGCCTCTTTCAAAGACAGATTTGCATAACGATTCGACTGATCCATTGTTTTCTCCTCTTGTTGTTGAATGTAACCACTACTTGGCGAATAGTACGGTCGCGCCACCATAAATAACAGTCAAATATTCTTATTTGAACCATAAGCAAGAGTTATGGTTTAGAATTTCAGCACCATGCTGCCATTAAGTTTGCGACAACTACAGGTCTTCGAAAGCGTGGCGCGCCATTTGAACCATTCGCGCGCCGCTGAAGAATTGTTTCTGTCCCAACCTGCGGTATCCATGCAGATCAAGCAGACGGAGCAGACTATCGGAATGGCCTTGTTTGAGCAAGTAGGCAAAAAGCTGTTCCTGACCGACGCGGGACGCGAGCTGCTGCACTACTCTCGCGCCGTCGTTTCATTGATGCAAGAAATGGAAACCGTTTTCGCCGAAATGAAGGGCTTGGAACACGGGCATCTCAACATCGCGGTAGTGAGTACAGCCAACTATTTCATGCCCCAGTTGCTGGCCAAGTTCATTCAGGCGCATCCCAAGATCAAGGTAAGCCTCTCGGTAGCCAACCGCGATGCGGTGCTCAAACAACTGGCCGAGAATGTCGCCGACCTCGCCATCATGGGGCAGCCGCCCGACGGAACGGATATGCTGGCCGAGCCGTTCATGCAAAACCCTCTGGTGGTGATTGCCGCGCCCACGCACCCGCTGGCGCGCAAGAAAAAAATTCAGCCCAAGCAACTCGCGAACGAAACCTTCCTGCTACGCGAAAAAGGCTCAGGTACGCGCGGTGTGGTCGAGCGCTTTTTCACCAGCCATCAGCTCTCTCTTCCTGCCCATATGGAAATGGGCACCAACGAAGCCATCAAACAATCCGTGCAAGCCGGCATGGGCCTCGGCATCATCTCGCGCCACGGCATTGAGCTGGAACTGGAAACGAAGAGATTGGCCGTACTCGACGTGGAGCATTTCCCCATCGTGCGGCACTGGCACATCGTGCACCGAAAGAGCAAGCGTCCCTCCGTCGCAGCACAAGAGTTCGAGCGATTCTTGTTAGGGGAATCGCAACACATCACATGATGTTTTCCTCGTAAAAACCAAGATAAGCCAGCAAACAAAAAGCGACCCGAAGGTCGCTTTTGCTTTTGCTGCCTGATGCGCTGTATTACTTCACAACCGCGTTCAGTTCGCCCTTGATGTAACGCATTGCCATTGCATCCAGCGCGATCGGTTTGATCTTGCCGGCTTGGCCTGCGGAACCGAAGGCTTCGTAGCGGGCCTTGCAGATCGCCTTCATGGCCTTGGTGGTTTCGGCCAGGAACTTGCGCGGGTCGAAGTCCTTGGGGTTTTGCGCCAAGTAGCGACGGGTCGCGCCGGTCGATGCCATACGCAGGTCGGTGTCGATGTTCACTTTGCGCACGCCGTGCTTGATGCCTTCAACGATTTCTTCAACGGGAACGCCGTAAGTCTGTGGCATTTGGCCGCCGAATTCGTTGATGATCTTCAGCCATTCTTGTGGAACGGAAGAAGAGCCGTGCATCACGAGGTGGGTGTTGGGGATACGTGCGTGGATTTCTTTGATGCGGCTGATCGCCAAGGTGTCGCCTGTGGGCGGCTTGGTGAACTTGTACGCGCCATGGCTTGTGCCGATGGCGATAGCCAGTGCGTCAACTTGGGTCAGCTTGACGAACTCGGCGGCTTCGTTCGGGTCGGTCAGCAGTTGGTCGTGGCTCAGCACGCCTTCAGCGCCGTGGCCGTCTTCTTTTTCGCCGTGGCCGGATTCGAGAGAACCTAGGCAGCCCAATTCGCCTTCGACGGAAACGCCGACTGCGTGGGACATCTCAACCACGCTCTTGGTCACGTTGACGTTGTATTCGAATGTGGACGGGGTCTTGCCGTCGGTCATCAGCGAGCCGTCCATCATCACGCTGGAGAAGCCGGATTTGATGGCGTTGATACATACGGCAGGAGATGCGCCGTGGTCTTGGTGCATAACCACTGGGATGTGCGGGTACATTTCGACCGCTGCTTCGATCAGGTGACGCAGGAACGGTTCGCCCGCGTACTTACGCGCACCGGCGGAGCCTTGCATGATGACGGGGCTGTTGGTTTCGTCAGCCGCTTCCATGATCGCCTTGACCTGTTCCAAGTTGTTGACGTTGAACGCGGGCAAGCCGTAGCTGTGCTCCGCGGCATGGTCGAGTAGTTGACGCAATGATACGAGTGCCATTTTTTTCTCCTCACTGATTAATCAAAATTGTTCAAAAAATATTCGCGCTCCGGGGCGCGGCGATCAGTCCTTGCGGTGGTCGCCCACGCGTACGATCTTCATCGTGTTGGTATGCCCGGCTTTTCCCACGGCTTCGCCTATTGTCATCACAACCAAATCGCCCTCTTCAACTTGCCCCTGTTTCAACAGTTCGTTTTCAGCCTCGATCAAGGTCGCGGAAGGATCCTTGGATGTCGGATGAAACGAGATGGGATGCACACCGCTGAATAGCGTTACTTTGCTCAGGGTGCCCTTGGTCGGTGTCAATGCGAAGATCGGCACGCCTGCATTCACGCGCGACATCCACAATGCGGTCGAGCCGGACTGCGTCAATGCAACGATCGCCTTGACCTTGAAGTGCGATGCCGCAAACAGTGCGGACATGGCGATGGATTGGTCGATGCGGCTGAATTTGCTGTGCTCGAGACGGCGATCAGCGGCGCTGCTGCTCTCCATTTCTTTTTCGGCCTGCATACAGATGCGCACCATGGCTTCGATGGTTTCCACCGGGTAATCGCCGACGGCGGTTTCTGCCGACAGCATTACCGCGTCGGTGCCGTCCAACACCGCGTTGGCAACGTCCGATACTTCCGCGCGGGTCGGGATCGGATTGGTAATCATCGACTCCATCATCTGCGTGGCGGTGATGACCAGCTTGTTGCGCGCACGCGCCATTTTGATCATTTTCTTTTGCAGGCCCGGTACGGCGGCATCGCCGACTTCAACCGACAAATCGCCGCGCGCCACCATGATGGCATCGGAGGCGTCGATGATTTCGGCCAGCACGGGAATCGCTTCCGCACGCTCGATCTTGGCCATCAGCAGGCTCTTGCCGCCGGCTTCGTGCATCAGTTCGCGCGCCAGCTTCATGTCGTCCGCAGAGCGCGGGAAAGAAACAGCCAGATAGTCGGCGTGGATCAGTGCCGCCGTCTTGATGTCCTCTTTGTCCTTGTCGGTCAATGCGGGAGCGGTCAATCCGCCGCCTTTGCGGTTGATACCCTTGTTGTTGGACAGCACGCCGCCGCGCACGACTTTGCAAACAACCTGCGAGCCTTTGACGTCGGTTACATCGAATTCCAACATGCCGTCGTTCAACAGCAGCACATCGCCTTTGACGACGTCGTTGGGCAACTCTTTGTAATCGAGGCCGACACGTTCCTGATTACCCAGCGCGCTCCACTCCGCATCGAGTGTGAAGGTGTCGCCCGGGTTCAGGACGATTTTGTCATTCTCGAACTTGCGCACGCGAATCTTCGGGCCTTGCAAGTCGGCCAGAATACCGACGGTGCGCCCTGCTGCCGTGGCAGCTGCACGCACGATCTCGGCACGCTTCATATGGTCTTGCGCGGTGCCGTGTGAGAAGTTCATGCGCACGACATCCACTCCGGCGCGGATGATCGCTTCCAGCGATTGCTGGTCGTTGGTTGCGGGGCCCAGGGTTGCTACTATTTTTGTTCTACGCAGCATGATTTCCTAACGGTTATTGTTTTGCAGCACGTTGTTCCAGAATTTCCACGGCAGGCAAAGTTTTGCCTTCGAGGAACTCAAGGAATGCACCGCCAGCGGTGGAGATGTACGACACCTTGTCGTAAATATCGTATTTCTGAATCGCCGCGATGGTGTCGCCGCCGCCCGCCAGAGTGAATGCCTTGGTTTCGGCGATCGCTTTGGCGATGGTCTTGGTGCCTTCGCCGAACTGGTCGAATTCGAACACGCCGACTGGGCCGTTCCATACCACGGTGCCGGCCTTCATGATGATGTCGGCGAGTTCCTTGGCGGATTTCGGGCCGATGTCGAAGATCATGTCGTCGTCGGCAACCGCGCCCGCGTCTTTCAGCACGGCGGGTTCGTTGGCATCAAATTTCTTGCCGCACACCACGTCAACAGCGATAGGGATGGTCGCGCCACGCTTGGACATTTTGCTCATCAGCGCTTGGGCTGTCGGCACGAGATCATCTTCGCACAGCGACTTGCCGACGTTCTTGCCGACCGCTTTGAGGAAGGTGTTGGCGATACCGCCGCCAACCACGAGCTGTTCGCATTTCTCGGACAGGGATTCCAGCACGGTCAACTTGGTCGAAACTTTGGAGCCGCCGACGATAGCAACCATCGGACGAGCCGGATTCAACAAGGCTTTGGTCAGCGCTTCCAGTTCTTCGGTCAGCAGGATACCTGCTGCGGCAACAGGAGCGTATTTGGCTACGCCGTGGGTCGATGCTTCGGCGCGGTGCGCGGTACCGAATGCGTCCATCACGAATACGTCGCACAGGGCGGCGTATTTCTTGGAGGTTTCGTCCAGGCTCTTTTTCTCGCCCTTGTTGAAACGGCAGTTTTCCAGCAATACCAGTTCGCCCTCGGCAACGTCAAAGCCGCCGTCCACCCAATCTTTAATCAGACGCACGGACTTGCCCAGTTTTTGGCCGATAACGTCGGCGACTGGCTTGAGCGAATTTTCTTCGGAATACACACCTTCTTCCGGGCGTCCCAGATGGGAAGTCACCATTACGCGCGCACCGGCTTTCAGTGCGGCATTGATGGTTGCCATCGACGCGGTGATGCGCGCATCGGAAGTCACTT
>JBBIJL010000150.1:0-5386 GCA_037446005.1 Gallionellaceae bacterium
ATGCGCTGCACCGGATGCACCAGGCGCCGCTGCAAATAATCCAGTTGCTGCATGGCTTGCTCGAAGCGGCGCAGGGAGGCGCGCGCCAAACGGCGGGCGCTATGCTGCAAGCGTTGCGCCAGCTCCGCGCCGTCCGGCACGGCGGCTTGCGCGGCGGCGGTCGGGGTGGCGGCACGCAGGTCGGCGACAAAATCGGCGATGGTAAAGTCGGTCTCGTGCCCTACCCCGCTCACCACCGGGATACGGCTGGCCGCAATCGCGCGCGCCACGACCTCTTCATTGAACGCCCACAAATCCTCAATGCTGCCGCCACCGCGACACACGATCAGCGTGTCGCATTCACCGCGATCGTTGGCCAAACGAATGGCGGCGGCAATCTTCTGTCCGGCGCCTTCGCCCTGCACCGGCGTGGGATACAGCACCACCGGAATGCCGGACATGCGGTTCGCCAGAGTGCGCAACGCATCGCGCAACGCCGCCGCCTGTGGCGAGGTCACGATGCCGATCTGGCGCGGCAAATACGGCAGTTCGCGCTTGCGTTCGGCATCGAACAGCCCTTCCTGCTCCAGCTTGCGCTTGAGCTTCTCGAATGCCTCGTACAGCGCCCCCGCTCCCGCCGGGCGCATTTTTTCCAGCGTCAGTTGAAAATCGCCGCGCGCTTCATACAGCGTCGGCAAAGCCAGCACCTCGACCTGCATGCCGTTGGCAGGCTTGAAATCCAGATACTGGCTTTTGTGGCGGAACATCACGCAGCGAACCTGCGCCTGCTCGTCTTTCAGCGAAAAATACCAGTGCCCCGAAGCCGCGCCGACAAAATTGGAAATTTCGCCGCGCACCCATAGCAAAGGCAATCCGTTTTCCAACAACTGCTTAGCCGCAAAATTCAATTCGCGCACGCTAAATACACGACTCTTTTCGTTTTCAATTAGACCAAAAGACATATTGACAATCCCAAATAATGCACAACCCCAGCATTGACGGCGCTTAGCGTAGACAAACCTGTTGGCATCTCACAAACTTACGGCAAATCGTTGTTTTTAAATGATTTAACAAAAGAGCAAAAAATAGGCAACCACATATAAACCGTTATTGGCTCAAGGAGTAAGCCTTGTTCCGCCGCAACTACCCACAAAGTTATCCACAGATTTTGTGCATAAATAAAAAAATGCTTACGCACTGGCGAGTTAGCCTAAACGGTGTATCACATTCCAGGATGAATCTTGCTCAATGAGGAGCGACAAGATACAGTTCCGCCTTTGGAATTTAAGCATATCTGGAGAAGTTGCGTGATCACTATTGTCGAAGCTGCCGGTTGGCCCATCTGGTTTTTGCTCATTGCATCCGTCATCGCTGTAGGTCTAATCGCGGAACGCCTGATGTTCCTGCGCAACAAAACAATCGTCCCGCCCGAATTGTTGGATGAAACCGTAAAAGAACTCCGGCAAAGCGGCGTCACCCCGCAAATGCTCAAGAAGTTGAACGAGGGATCGCCGCTGGGGCGCGTGTTCGCCGCCGGACTCAAAAACGTTAAAAGCTCTCCCAACATCATGAAGGAGGCTATCGAAGAAGCCGGGCGTTCGACCAACCACGAAATGGAACGCTTTCTCACCACCTTGGGCACCATTGCTTCCATCAGCCCGCTGCTCGGGCTGTTCGGTACGGTGGTCGGCATGATCGAAATATTCGGTGCACAAAATGCGGGCGGCAGCAATCCGGCCGAGCTCGCGCACGGCATTTCGGTTGCCTTGTACAACACGGCGTTCGGCCTGATCGTCGCCGTACCCAGCATGATTTTCTACCGCCATTTCCGCGCCAAAGTGGACAGCCTGATCTTCGAAATGGAGCAGCAAGCCATTAAATTAGTAGAAATCGTCCACGGCGAGCGAAAGTAGGCGAACACATGAATTTCCAACGCGGACACACTCGTGATGAGCCGGAGATCAACCTGATCCCGATGATCGACGTATTGCTGGTAATCCTGATCTTCCTCATGGTCACCACCAGTTACGCCAAGTTTGCCGAGTTGCAGATCAATCTGCCGCAAGCTACCGGAGAACAGGGCAGCGCCACACCCAGCAAACAAATCTATGTCGCGGTGGACTCGTCCGAGCAATATGCCATCAACAATGCCCATGCCGCATTCTCCGGCATCGACAATTTCGCCCAAGCTTTGCGCAAGGCCGCCGGGGACGAAGCCGAGCCGACCATCGTCATCAGCGCCGATGCCAAAGCCCCGCATCAATCCGTAATCAACATCATGGAAGCGGCACGGGTAGCCGGATACGGGCGCATCACTTTCACCACGCAGAACCCGGCGAAGTAAAGCGCCATCCGGCAGAATGAACAGGCTGGAAAAATACTGGTACCGCACCACACCGTTGCATCTGCTGCTCTGGCCCGTAAGCTTGCTTTTCGGATTGCTGGCATCCGCACGTCGAATGCTCTACCGCAGCGGAATATTGCCCAGTTTCAAACTTCCCGTTCCCGTCATCATTGTCGGCAATATCAGTATCGGCGGCACCGGCAAGACACCGTTCACTTTATGGCTGGCGCAACAACTGCTGGACGATGGCTGGCATCCCGCCATCATCAGTCGCGGCTATAGCAAGGCTAAACAACAGCACAGCTCGCCCCGCCCTGTCGAAGCGGGCGACTCTCCCGCTGAAGCCGGCGATGAACCGCTATTGATGGCGCAACGCGGCCTGTGCCCGGTGTGGATAGGGCGCGACCGCGTTGCGGCGGCACAGGCCTTGTTGCAGTCACATCCCGAATGCGACGTGATTTTGAGCGATGACGGTTTGCAGCACTATCGGCTGCGGCGCGATGTGGAAATCGTGCTGGTGGACGGCAAGCGCCGTTTCGGCAATGGCTTGTTGCTACCAGCGGGGCCGTTGCGCGAAGCGGTGTCGCGCTTGAATAGCGCGGATTTTGTGGTCGTCAACGGCGGAGCGACAACGGGCACCCAACACGCCATGCAGCTCAACGGCGCATTGTTTTATAACCTGCTCAACCCGGGCACGACACTCCCTGCCACCGCATTTGCCGGACAGCGCCTGCACGCCATCGCGGGCATCGGCCATCCGCAACGCTTCTTCGCGCACCTCGAACACCTTGGACTCGCCGCACAATCGCATGCTTTCCCCGATCACCACTGCTACAGCGCCGCCGATATTGCGTTCAGCGACGCCGATGCCATACTCATGACGGAAAAAGATGCGGTAAAATGCGCCGCGTTCGCCACCGAGCAATGCTGGGTGTTGCGTGTGGATGCACAAGTCGATCCGGCCCTCGCCCAACTCATCATAGAAAAGATCAAACAATAATGGACGCCAAGCTACTCGAAATTCTGGTTTGCCCGCTGTGCAAATCGCCGCTTACCTACCGCAAAGCCGAACAAGAATTGATCTGCAAGGCAGACAAGCTGGCCTATGCCATCAAAGACGACATCCCGGTGATGCTGGCCGACGAAGCGCGCAAACTCTCCGAAGACGAGATCGCCAAGCTGTGATCCCTTTCAAAGTCGTCATCCCCGCCCGCCTCGCCTCTACCCGTTTGCCCGGCAAACCGTTGCTGGACATCGGCGGCAAACCGATGGTGGTGCGCGTCGCGGAACAGGCCGCGCAAAGCGGCGCGCAGCAGATCATCATCGCCACCGATCATCCTGACATCGCCGCCGCGACGCAGGCGCACGGCTTCGCCGCCGCGATGACGCGCGCCGACCACAGCAGCGGCACCGACCGCATCGCCGAAGTGGTGGCGCAACAAGGCTGGGCGGACGACGCTATCGTGGTAAACGTGCAGGGCGACGAACCGCTGATTCCCCCGGCATTGATCCGCGCCGTGGCGCAGCATCTGCACGACCACCCCGAATGCGCCATCGCCACCGCCTGCCATCCCATCCACGATGAAGCGTCGATGCGCAATCCCAACATCGTCAAAGCGGTGCTGGATAAAAACGGCAATGCGCTGTACTTCAGCCGCGCACCGATACCCTATCCGCGCGACATCTTCGCGCAAGGCGCGGCACTGCCGCATGACTTGCCCGTTCTGCGCCACATCGGCATCTACGCCTACCGCGCCGGCTTCTTGCGCGCCTTCGGCCAATTGTCCCCCGCCGCCATCGAGCAGATCGAGGCCTTGGAACAGTTGCGCGCGCTGTATCATGGCTACAAAATCGGCGTCGCTATCACGCAGGATGCCCCGCCCAGCGGCGTAGATACGGAAGCGGATCTATTTGCGGCACGGGCACTATTCGAATCTTCACTCACACAGGGAGCAAAACCATGAGACTCATACTTCTCGGCGCACCGGGCGCAGGCAAAGGCACACAGGCCAACCTCATCAAAGAAAAATTCGGCATTCCGCAAATTTCCACCGGCGACATGCTGCGCGCCGCCGTCAAAGCGGGCACACCGCTCGGCGTGGCCGCGAAAAAAATCATGGATGCGGGCGGCTTGGTGTCGGACGACATCATCATCAATCTGGTGAAAGAGCGCATCAAAGAAGCGGATTGCGCCAACGGCTTTTTGTTCGACGGTTTTCCGCGCACCATCCCGCAAGCGCAAGCGATGAAAGATGCCGACATCCGTATCGACTACGTGGTGGAAATCGACGTGGCCGACAGCGAAATCGTCCAGCGCATGAGCGGCCGTCGCGTGCATCCGGCATCGGGTCGCACCTACCACGAAGTGTTCAACCCGCCCAAAGTCCCCGGCAAAGATGACGTGACCGGCGAAGATCTGGTGCAGCGCCCGGACGACGTGGAAGACACCGTCATCAAGCGCCTCAACGTCTATCACGAACAAACCAAACCGCTGGTCGAGTATTACACCGCGTGGGCAAAAGCGGGCGACGCAAAAGCCCCCAAAGTCGTCCATGTTCCCGGGGTGGGCAGCGTTGATTCAATCCGCGACAAAGTATTCGCCACATTGGCCGCGCACTGAATCATGAGCAGCAAACCCGTTCTCACCCTTGAAGACGCCAAGCGTGTTGCCGCCGCTGCCGAAGCGGAGGCACGCATCAACGACTGGAAAGTGACCATCGCCGTGGTCGATGACGGAGGCCATCTGCTGTACCTGCAACGCAGTCACGACACACGCTTTGGCAGCATTGAAACTGCCATGACCAAAGCGCATGCCGCCGCCGCGTTGCACATGCCCACCAAAATATCGGAAGATGCGGTGATGAGCGGACGCCTGATCCACCTCGCCCTGCCCGGCGTCATTCCGGCCGAAGGCGGTGTACCGTTGCTGCGCGATGGCGTTGTCGTCGGCGCAATCGGCATCAGCGGCGTGCGCTCGTTTCAGGATGGACAGATCGCTGCCGCCGGCGCAAACGCGCTGTAATTTCTGGCGCTTGTGATCCGCATCTGATTCAATACGCACTC
>JBBIJL010000151.1:0-5375 GCA_037446005.1 Gallionellaceae bacterium
GCCTCGCTTTGACTGGCCGAGGCAAAGCGTTCGCTGTCCGCATGAATCAGCGGCAGGTTCAAATGCGACGGACGCAATTCGTTGCCGTCGCACACCAGCAACGCGCGGTGGATGGTGTTTTCCAGTTCGCGGATATTGCCCGGCCACGGATAGGCAAGCAGCAGGCGGATGCTGTCCGGGTGTAGCGTCAGTTCCCGTGTATGCAGGCGATCTTTGTAAATGGCGATGAAATGCTCCACCAGCGGCAGGATGTCGCCCGGCCGTTCGCGCAAGGGCGCAAGCTGGATCGGCACGACGTTGATGCGGTAATACAAGTCTTCGCGGAAGCGACCGGCCTTGACCGCGTCTTCCAGATTGACGTTGGTGGCAGCGATCAGGCGCACGTCGATGGGGGTGGGTTTGCGCGAGCCGATGCGCACGATCTCGCGTTCTTGCAGCACGCGCAGTAGTTTGACTTGCGTGGACAGCGGCAGGTCGCCGATCTCATCGAGAAACAATGTGCCGCCGTTGGCGCTTTCAAACCAGCCCGCTTTCGCGCCGACCGCGCCGGTGAATGCACCGCGCTCGTAGCCGAACAACTCGCTTTCGACCAGCGTCTCGGAAAATGCGCCGCAGTTGATGGCGGCGAACGGACCTTTGCGGCGCGAGCTCAACGAATGGATGTGGCGCGCGACCAGTTCCTTGCCGGTGCCGGTCTCGCCCCGGATATACGCCGTGGCATCGCTGGGCGCAACGCGCTCGATCAGCGCTAAAAGTTTTTGCGATTCCGCGTCGGCAAAAATCAGCGCGCTGGCGCGGATGGATAAGCTGATCTGCTGCGGGTTCGGAAATGTGATTAATCTGCCGGTCATTTGTTTCACCATCTAACTTTGCTGAGAAATGAGTCTATGACTGAGCGCACGTTTGACTAACCAAATAATCTTCATAACCTTTGCGCGATTCTTGATATGCGTCCCAACGCGTAGCGTGATTTTTATGTGCGGTGCGTCGAGAATGCGGGTGCTGAAATGCCGCGTCCGCTTAGACGTAATCCGCCTATGCTTTACACAATAAATTGGTTCTGATTCCGGCTGCGGCTGGCTACCATGCACACATGGAAGCTAACCACTTTCATAGTCTTTCCTCCTGTTTGGGCATCCTCCCCGGATGCCCACTTTTTTCTGTAGTCACCCGTACCGGAGAAAATCATGATTGGATATGCGCTGGATCAACATGAAATAATTTCCCATGCCCGGCTGCATGCAGTGCCGCTGGATGATTTTTCGATATGGCACGACTTCGAACAAGAAGCGGCGCAGTCGCAGAATGGGGCAGCAGATGGTCGGAAACGGGCAGAAGCCTTGTCGCTCGCAGCGCGAAAATTGCTGCAAGTGACGGCAAATTCCTGGGGGCTATAAACCGGCGCTGCGATTATTCGATTGGGCGCTCCAACTCATAGCGCTTGCGGGCATCCCCAGCAAATACCCCTGTATCAAATGTATTCCGGCTTGTTGCGCCAATCTGAGCTCGGCGCGGGTTTCGACGCCTTCGATGATAACTTCCGCATCCAGTTCGCGAATGATCTCCACCAGCTTGGGCAGGATGCGTTGCAACTTCGGATTGAAGGTCGCCTGATGAATGATGTCGCCGTCCAGCTTCACGTATTCCGGCGCCAGCGTCCATAGCCGCTCCAGATTGGAGTGCTCCTTGCCGAAATCGTCGATGGCAATTTTGTAGCCGCGCTCGCGGTAGTTCGCAATCGCCGCCGCCAGCAACTTTTCTTCACTCACCGCGCCTTCGTGTATCTCGATCACCACCTGATGGGTCGGCACATGGTGGTTGTGCAACACCTGCTCGAACACTTTGCCGTGCGAATTGACCGCTACCAGCAGCTCGGGATGTACGTTGAGGAACAGCAGGCCGTTGCGGTGCCCCATGTTCAGGTAATTGAGCGTGTGCAGCGTGCGGCACAGGCGGTCGAACTTCACCAGTCGCTCGGCTACTTCCGCCTGACGGAATGCGGCGGGCGGGGCAACGGCATTGCCCTTGTGGTCGCTGGCGCGCAGCAGGGCTTCATAGCCCAGCGGCGCGTTGGTGTTCAGGTCGATGATGGGCTGGAACACGCTGCTCAATTGCATGCCGATAAAATTGGCGCGCACATCTTCGCCGTGTACTTCCAGCCGGTAGTCGTCGTTCAGGTTGAGCGTGTCGCGCAGCTCGTTCTGTAAAGCGTTCAGGCGATGGAGTGTGGGCATGGTCGCTCCTGCAATTTATGGGTGATCCGGGATGAAAAAATGGGGCAGTTGCCTGCCCCATTTCGATACTCACAGGTGTGATGGATTTATTTCTTGGTGTATATCTGGTCGAACACACCGCCGTCCGCGAAGTGCAGCTTCTGCGTATTCGTCCAGCCGCCGAACACTTTGTCGATGGTGATGAGCTTCAGCTTGGGGAATTGCTTTTCGTATTTCTTGGCCACCTTGGCATCGGTCGGGCGATAGAAATTCTTCGCGGCAATTTCCTGGCCTTCGGGCGAGTACAAGTATTCGAGGTAAGCCTGGGCAACCGCGCGGGTGCCGTGCTTGTCCACGTTCTTGTCCACCACGGTGACGGGAGGCTCGGCCAGAATACTTTGCGATGGGAACACCACGTCGAATTTGTCTTGGCCGAATTCCTTCTTCACCAGATAGGCTTCGTTTTCCCAAGTGATGAGTACGTCGCCGATGCCGCGCTCGGAGAAGGTCACTGTCGAACCGCGCGCGCCGGAGTCCAGCACGGGCACGTTGCCGTACAGCTTGCCCACGAACTCTTGCGCCTTGGATTGGTCGCCCTTGTTCTTGTCCAGTGCATAGCCCCATGCAGCGAGGTAGTTCCAGCGTGCGCCGCCGGAGGTTTTCGGGTTCGGAGTAATCACGGCCACGCCGGGTTTAACCAGATCGCTCCAGTCTTTGATGTTCTTGGGGTTGCCCTTGCGCACCAGCAACACGATGGTAGAGGTGTAAGGCGCGCTGTTCAGTTTCAAACGCGATTGCCAGTTGGCGGGAACCAGCTCGCCGTTCTTGTTCAGCGCGTCGATGTCGGCAGCCAGTGCCAGTGTGGCCACGTCGGCTTCGAGCCCGTCGATGATCGAGCGCGCCTGTTTGCCGGAGCCGCCGTGCGAGGCTTTAACGGTAACGGTGTCGCCGGTTTTGGCTTGCCAGTATTTGGCGAAAGCGGCGTTGTACTCTTGGTACAGCTCGCGGGTCGGGTCGTAGGATACGTTCAGCAGGCTGATTTCGGCAGCGTAGCTGGTTCCCGTCAAAGCCAGCGCCAGCGCGCCGGTCAACAGGGTGGTGGTTAATTTGCTTAACTTCATGGTGTCACTCCTCTTTAGTTAATGAATGCTGCTTGTGATGATTCGTTTGTGGTGCTGGAAAACAGGTAACCTCGGCAATGAACTGTTTGCACCAGTCGATCCAGCCCGAACGGTTGCAGTGTTGCGCGCAAGCGGCGGATGTGAACATCTACCGTGCGCGCCCCGACGACCGCCCAATCGCCCCAGATCTTTTCCAGCAATTGGTGGCGGGGATGCACCTCGTCCGGGTGCGTCATCAGGAAATGCAGCAGGCGAAACTCCATCGGCCGCAGAAATATTTGCACGTTGCCTACCTTGACCCGGTTTGAGGCCGGCGACAGCAGCAATGCTCCCTGCGTGATCGGCTGATCGCTGTGGTGGCGCTCCCAGTAATCGGGGCGGCCGATTTCGTTTCGATTTGAATTCAGTTGCATATCCGTTCCTTCCCGCGCTGCCGTGTTCATGACGACGGGCGCATCTTAGAAACTCGCCGCGCTCGCGTGAACCAATTAGTTTTCGATTGCTTAGCTGATTTCCGCATATGGCAGGGAACCCCTGTCGCAGGCGGGGTGAAAGTAATTGCGGTGCAATATCCGCGCCGTATAATGGCGCGTCGAAAATTCCGGGGTGTACCGTGTTTGATTTCTGGCAGCGCGCGTTGCTGTTCCCTTTGCTGATGGCTATGGTGTCCCTGCTGCTCTGGGGCATCTTCGGCGCTTTGCCCGCAACGTTGTTTTTCGGCGTCGTTATCTTGCAGCGTTTGCTCGCGCATTTTCGCCAGCTGGCCGCGCTGGAACGCTGGTCGGCATCTCCCGAGTCTTGCAGCGTGCCGGAAGGCTACGGGCTATGGGAGGAGGTGTTTTCCCGTTTCAATAAAATGATGCGCAAGCAGCGCGAGGAACGAGCTAAACACGAGGCCGCCCTACAGCAGATCGAGCAGGCAACTTCGGCTTTGCCGGAAGGGGTGACGATTCTGGATGAGGCCGACCATATCGAATGGTGCAACCCTTTGGCGGAGACGCATTTCGGTTTGGATGGCAGCCGCGATGTCGGGCAGCAGATCACCTATCTGGCGCGCCAGCCGGAATTCGTGCAATACCTCGCGCTGGCCGATTATGCCAACCCGCTGATTTTGCGCGGTACGCGCCAAGACGATCTGGTGCTTTCCGTCAAAGTCGTGCCTTACGGCGTCAACAAGAAATTGCTCATCAGCCGCGACATTACGCGCTTCGAGCAGGTCGAAACCATGCGCCGCGATTTTGTGGCGAATGTCTCGCACGAATTGCGCACGCCGCTTACGGTGGTGAACGGTTTCATCGAGACCTTGCAGGATATGCCCAAGCTGGATAACGACATGTCCCGCCGCGCGTTACAGTTGATGGGCGAGCAGACGCAGCGCATGGAGGGCTTGGTGAACGATCTGCTGACGCTGTCGCGGCTGGAAAACTCGCTCAATACGCTGGTGGAAGAAGAGGTGGATGTGCCGGTGCTATTGCAGTCGCTGTATCAGGAGGGGCAGGCGTTGAGCGCGGGCAAGCATACGCTGAAGCTGGAGTTGGACTGCGCGGCGAAGTTGCAGGGCAATAGCGGCGAGTTGCGCAGCGCGTTCGGCAATCTGGTTTCCAATGCGGTGCGCTATACGCCGCAAGGCGGCGATATTGTGATGCGCTGGTATCGGCAGGAGGACGGGCAGTTCGCGTTCAGCGTGCGCGACAGCGGTATCGGCATTGCGGCCGAACATATCCCGCGTCTGACGGAGCGTTTCTACCGGGTGGATCGCAGCCGCTCGCGCGAAACGGGCGGTACGGGATTGGGGCTGGCGATCGTCAAACACATTGCCAGCCGCCATCAGGCGCATCTGGAAGTGGTTAGCGAAGAAGGCAAGGGCAGCACGTTCAGCATTGTCTTCCCGGCCAAACGGGTTCTGGTCTGATACCTCGGCCGTTAAGCCGGCGTAAAACTCACGCGTTCGAAGTCGCTGCCTTTGTCCACACTGAATCCCAATTTGACCGTCTGAACCCTGTCGTCGAGATGAATGATATCGATGAGGCGGTCGGGGCGG
>JBBIJL010000152.1:0-5330 GCA_037446005.1 Gallionellaceae bacterium
TCCGGCAGATAGGTGGTCGATACCTCAACCTCAAACACGCTGCCGTCCTTGCGCCGGTGTTGCGACTCGAAGCGGTCGCTCCCCTGCGCCATAATCTTGCCGATGCGCGCCTCAACCTCTTCCGGGCGCTCGCCCGCCTCCAGCTGGCTGATGTGCATGCCCACCAGCTCCTGCATCGGATAGCCGGACATCCAGGCATAGGCCGCGTTTACCTCTTCCAGAATCCCGCGCTCGTCGGTCATCCAGAAACCGTCCATCGCGGTGTCGATCACCTGTTTGTAGCGCTGCAACACCGCGCCCTTCATCCGCACACTTTCGCGTTGCTCGGTAATGTCCAGCCCCATGCCGATCAACACCGGCTGCCCGTCGCGCTGCACGCGCCGTCCGGTGAAATGATAGGGAATCCGCACGCCGTTTTTTGCCCGCAGTTCCGCCTCTGTCGCCGCCTCGCCGTGTTGAAACGCCTCGCCGATCTTGCTCTCGATCAGACGCTTGTCGTCCCCCTCGAAAATATCCAGCGCCATCAAGCCGGCAACTTCCCCCGCGTCCATCCCCAGCACTTTTTCGAGATTGCGGTTCCACATCAGAAAGCGCCCCTGCATGTCGATCATGTAAAAAATACCGGGCAGCGATTCGATCAGCTCTTTGCGGAATGCGTTTTCATGCGCCAGCAAATCGTGGACGGAGAGCTTGTCCAGCATGACATTCAGCGCCACGGTAAGTTTGCCGATCTCGCCGCCCCCCATCTCGCGCAGACGGAGCTGGTGATTCCCTGCCGCGATTTCCCCCGCGATTTCAGTGATTGAATTTAGCGGCGCAAAGACGCGGCGCAAAACCAGCATGAACACCAGACCCAGCAGGATAACCACGATGATCGTCTTGACGATGACCGCAGTAGAAATGGCATAGGTTTGCGCGCTCACCACCTGCTCGGGAAGGTAATACGCCAGCAACAGAAAACGGGGAGCCTCCCCGGCATCCAAATCCACGCGCTCCGCCGCGAGATAGCCCCCTGCCCGGTTATTCGTCGCTTGCATCGGCAAATAGCTCTGCGCCTGCGCGCCGTAAACCGCGTTGAGCAACGAAAACTCACGGGTAATTTTTTCCTGCCCGCCCACTTCAAACGTGAACGCATGACCGGCATCGGGATGCAGCAGATAACGCCCGTGCTGATCGGCGACATAGCCCTGCACGCCGGATGGCAATGCCGCCACGGCAGCCGCAAACAAAGGGGGAGTGTCGATATTGAGCACCAGCATGCCGAAGCGGTTGCCGTACGCATCGAACACCGGGGTGACGGCGCGCAACGTGGGGTGGTGCGGCTCGACAACCTTGCCCCACTCCTGTTCAAGATCGAATTCGGAAAGATACACCTGCCCTTTGCTCAGGGTCAGACCCGCCTTGAAAAAATCCCGGTCGCCTTTGGCTTGCAATAAATCGCGCGGCGTCACCTCAACCCGTCCATCGCGGCGATTAACGCGCACCAGTTCGCGCCCGCCGTCCGCCACACCGATAAACCGTGCATGGGAATAGTCAGGATGCCCGCGCAGAAAGGCGGCAAATATTTCCTGCAGGCGCGCCTCCCAAGTTGCGCGCGAATTTTTGTCGCGCGGATCGAGCCCCCGGTTGGCGGCGGCCCGCACGATGCCCGAGATAGGCGGCGTATTGGACAGGAACACCACGTCCTGGCGCAGCGTTTCCACCGTCTTGACCAGACGCACCTTCTCCACATGCAGCGCCACTTCCAGATTGGATTCGCGCTCGCTCAGGTAGATTTCATGCAGGCGTTGATTCTCGTTGTTTATCCACAATGTTCCCCCCGCCACCACAAGCAGCAACCCGGCCAGGGTAATGCGCGTGGAAAGACGGGGGGCGCAGGGCTTCACGTCATCATCCTCTGCACGGCGAAACACAAATCCTGCCACGCCTTGGCTTTTTCGGACGGACTGCGCAACAGATAGGAGGGATGGTAAGTCACAATGAGCGGCGTGCCGTGGTAGTCGTACACCGTGCCGCGCAGCGAACCCAGCGTGGCATCGCGCCCCAGCAGCGAAGTTGCGGCGGTCTTGCCGAGCGCCACGATGAGCTTGGGTTTAATCAGCGCAATCTGCTGCTGCAAGTAAGGCAGACAAGCCGCGATCTCATCAGCCTCGGGTGTGCGGTTGTTGGGCGGGCGGCATTTGACGACGTTGGCGATGTACACATTTTTTCCGCGCTTCAACTGGATTGCCGCCAGCATGTTGTCGAGCAGCTTGCCCGCCTGCCCCACGAACGGCTCACCCCGCGCATCCTCGTCCGCACCCGGCCCTTCGCCGACGAACAGCCACTCCGCCTTCTCGTCGCCGACACCGAATACCGTTTGCGTACAACCCGCGCGCAGTTTGCAGACAGCGCAATCGCGCACTTGTTGCTTGAGTTCCGGCCAACTCCCCGCCGCATTCGCAACAACCTCCGCCACTGGCTGCGTATCGGCCACAAACGTAGGAGCGACCACTTCGACTGGCTCAGGACAGGCTTCAGCCGCGAATCGTGAGGGAGCGAGCGGGATGGTGTGTGCGGATGCTTCAGCATTAGGCTCAGGCGCAGGCATCTCCTTCCGCACCCACAGCGGATAAAGATTTAATTCGCGCAGCACCGCTTCGTCCCGAATATTCACAGTTCCCGCCCCATCAAGATCGCATCTTCGCGCGCATTCTGCGCCGGATAATAATCCTTGCGCAATCCAATTTCGACAAAGCCCGCACTGCGATAAAGGTTGCATGCCGCGACATTGCCCGCCCGCACTTCCAGCACCACGCGTTGTTTGCCCAGTTCGCGCGCCAGCAGCAGCATCGCTTCCAGCAGCGCGCGCCCCCAGCCCTGGCGCTGATGCTGCGCGGCGATACCTATGTCGAGCAGTTCTGCATCATCCACGCCCTGCATCAGCACCGCGTAGCCCAGCGTCGCGCCGTCCCGTTGCGCCACTTTGCAAACGTAGGCGCTCGCCAGTGCATCGCTGAAATTTCCGCGCGTCCACGGATGCGCGTGGACTTGCTGCTCGATGCGCAGCACGGTGTCGATGTCGTCGTCCGTCATGTCGCGCAGGATCATGCCGCTCATCGTTCGCTCGTTTTCAGCGCCACTTTGTCGCGCAGATACAGCGGCAATGCCAGCGCCGCATCCACCGCATTGCCTTTGGCAAATTCGGCAGCGGCAAGTTGCGCGACAGCGCGCGCCTGCGGCACGGCACGCGCATCCGCGTCCAGCAATTGCTTGCCGTAGCGCACCTCAAGTGCCGACGCAGAACCGGTCGAAGCGGTCGGCGCAAAACCGCTGCCCGCGCCGAACCAGTCGTCCCCCAACAGCAGCGGGGCTTCTTCCGCCTTGCACAAGCAGGGCTCGATCACCGTTATCCAGCCGCCTGCGCGTTTTTCGTAAGCCGCGAGATATATTTCTCCCATACGCGCATCCAGCGCCGCGATCACCTTGTCGCGCCCCGAGGCTTGCGCCAGCGCCTGCAAAGTACACACGCCGACCACCTGCAAGTTCGCGCCGAACGCCAAGCCCTGTGCCGCGCCGCACGCGATGCGCACGCCGGTAAACGAACCGGGGCCTTTGCCGAAGGCGATGCCGTGCATATCCTGCATCCGGCATCCGGCATCATGTAGCAAGCCATCCAGCATCGCCAGCAACAGCTCGGAATGCTTCTGCCCGACCAGTTCGCAACGCTCCGTCAGCGCGCCGTCTTGCCACAGCGCGACCGAGCAGTATTCGGTGGAGGTTTCTATCGAGAGTAACTTCATCAGGCCAACAACAGCAGTGCCACGGCTTGCGCGCCTATGCCTTCGCCGCGCCCGGCATAGCCCAGATGTTCGGTGGTGGTTGCTTTCACGTTGACCGCGCCCGGCGCGATGCCGAGATCGGCGGCAATGTTGGCGACCATCTGCGGGATGTGCGGCGCCATCTTGGGCGCTTGCGCGATGATGGTGGCGTCCACATTGGCAACGCGATAACCGAGCGACGTAATCTTGCTTGCCACATCGCGCAGCAAAATACGGCTGTCGATGTCCTTGAATTTGGCATCGGTGTCGGCAAAATGCTTGCCGATGTCGCCCAGCGCCGCCGCGCCCAGCAGCGCGTCGCAAATCGCATGCAGCAGCACATCCGCATCGGAATGCCCGAGCAGCCCCTTCTCATAGGGAATATCCACCCCGCCGATAATGAGCTTGCGCCCTACCACCAACTGATGGACGTCGAAACCTTGTCCGATACGCATAATTATTTTCCTTGTTGAAGCAGCAACTCCGCCAGTCTGATGTCGTGCGGATAAGTCACTTTGAAATTGGTCGAATCACCCGCCACCAGTTTGGGCGACAAGCCCAACGCCTCGATGGCCGAGGCTTCGTCGGTCACGCTGCGGCACTGCTGCAACGCCTGCGCCAACAGTCCGGCACGGAACATTTGCGGCGTCTGCGCCTGCCACAACTTTTCGCGGCTCTCGGTGCAAGCAATGCGCTGCTGCGCGTCGGCGCGTTTCAGCGTATCCGCTACCGGCACAGCGAGGATGCCGCCCACTGCGTCGTCGCGCAGTTCGGCGATTAATTTGTCCAGATGCGCCTGCGTCAGACACGGACGCGCCGCATCATGCACCAGCACCCAGTCGTCCACATCCAGCTCCGAAGCCAGCAACCCGTTCGCCACACTCTCGGCGCGCGTCGCGCCGCCGCAATACAGCGGCTCCAGCTTGCCTGCGCAATGCGACCAGTCGTAGCGTTTGAAATGTTCGTCGTCGGGAGCCAACACCACGAATACGGTGCCGATGTGCGGGCAGGCGCACAAGGTCGTAAGCGCGTGGTAAATCATCGGGTGGCAGGCCAAATCGAGATACTGCTTGGGCAGCTCGCTGCCCATACGGGAACCGGAGCCTGCGGCGGGGACGAGTGCGTAGAATTCAGACATGAGCGAATTGTAACAGGCTGCTGAAGAACGTAGCGAGGATGGTCAGCGGCAAGGCGCACGGAACGGAGCGACCGAGACATACCTGTAGGTAGGCGAGGAAGCGAGTACCGCGCAACACAGCAGATGGCCACCGCAGTAGTTCTTCAACAGCCTGTTAATGGAATCTCCTGGCCGGCGCCTGCCGCTGCGTGTCTTGACGCTCACCGAAACTATCGCGTAAAACCCTTTCCTGTCACCTTCGCATCCGTACCCGCCCCATGCGCCCGACTTATTTTCTGTTCGTGCTGACGCTGCTGCTCGCCGGCACAGGCTGTAGCCAGACCAGCCTGCTCACCAAACACGATTACGAAAAAAGCCGGGACAACTTCGTGCGGGGCAATGTCAACGATGCG
>JBBIJL010000153.1:0-5319 GCA_037446005.1 Gallionellaceae bacterium
GCTTGCCCAATTCCAGCAGGGTGGCGGTGGTGTAAGGCTTGATCCATTCCGCCTTGCCGAAGCGCGACTGGAAGCTGACGACGTATTGCTCCTGATTTAATCCCAGCGCTTCCGCGATCAGGCGGCCGCTCTTGAGGCATTCGCAATGATAGGGGTCGCCTTTTTCGAGCGTGTATTGCGGCACCCCGTGAAAGCTCATCACCAGCTTGTCGGGGCGACCGTGCAGCGTCCAGTAGTCGCGGATGTTTTGCGCCGAGGCTTTGATGTAGCCCGCGTCATCGTGAAAATGTTTGACGGTGCGGATGGCGGGCATGTTGCGCATGCGCAGCAATTCCCGATACACCGCGTCGAACGCGGTGGCCGTGGAGCTGGCGGCATACTGCGGATACAGCGGCAGCAACAGGATGCGTTGGCAATTTTGCGCCTTGAGTTTATCGAGCACATCGGCGACCGAGGGATTGCCGTAGCGCATGGCGTAATCCACCACCACAGTATCGTGCCCTTCTTCATGCAGGCGCTGTTGCAACAAGCGGGTTTGCTGTTCGGTGTAGACCTTGAGCGGTGAGCCCTCCGCAGTCCAGATGCCGGCGTATTTGGCGGCGGATTTTTTCGGGCGCAGGTTGAGGATGATGCCGTTGAGGATCAGCCACCAGATCGCCCGTGGAATCTCGACCACGCGCGGGTCGCTTAGAAACTCTTTCAGGTAGGGGCGCACCGCGCTGGCGGTAGGCGCATCCGGCGTGCCGAGATTGATGAGCAGCACGGCGGTTTTTTCTGCGGTGCCGTGGGTGTAAGAAGGTTCGGTAGAGTAGCTCATTGCGGGCTTGTTTTTTTATGTTGGGTTTAATTTTTGGGGATGGGTAAAGGGAGAAGGGGAAGGGCGGCACAGTGGGACGCCCCGCTGGTTTTTACTCTTCCCCCATTACCCATCCCCGCCCTAATGCTGCGACAGCGCGTTGCTCAATAATTTTGCGGTGATGTCCACAATCGGCACCACCCGTTCGTAATTCATGCGCTTGGGGCCGACCACGGCCAGCGTACCGATGATCTGGTCGTTGGCGGCATAGGGCGCGCTGACCACGCTGCATTCGTCCAGCCCGGCCAGCCCCGACTCGTTGCCGACGAAGATATGCACACCGGGAGCATGGCGTCCGGCATCCAGCAGTTGCAGCAATTCGGTTTTCTGCTCGAACACGTTGAACAGGCCGCGCAGTTGATTCATGTTGGCGGAGAGGTCGTTGCTGCGCAGCAGATTGCGTTCGCCGCTGATGACGTAATCTTCCTGTTTGCGCGCGATCACCGCGTTGCTGGCCGCCATCGCGGCGCTCATCAAGGCCGTCATATCGTGCTGCAACTGGCGCAATTCGTTTTGCACGCGCTGGTGAATGTCGGCAAACGAACAGTCGGCATAGTGCTGGCTCAGAAAATTGCCGGCCTCGGTCAATTGCGACTGCGTGTAATCCTTGTGCGTCAACAGCACGCGGTTTTCCACCTCGCCGTCCGGCATCACGATGATGAGCAGCACTCTCGTTTCGGAGAGGCGCAAAAATTCGATCTGGCGCACCGTGATCGCCGCACGTTTGGGCGTGGCGACCACCCCGGCGAAATGCGTGAGTTCGGATAACAGGTTGGACGCCTGCGTGATCAAGCGCGTGGTGTTGTCCGGCTGGAGCTGGCTTTCCAACTGCTGCACGCGCACGCTGTCCAGCGGCTGCACTACCATGAGCGTGTCGATGAATAAACGGTAACCCAGCGCGGTCGGCACCCGTCCGGCGGAGGTGTGCGGGCTGCGCACCAGCCCCATTTCTTCCAGATCGGCCATGACGTTGCGGATGGTGGCCGAGCTGACTTCCAGCCCGGAGTATTGTTGCAGGGTGCGCGAGCCGACCGGCTGCCCGTCGCTGATGTAGCGTTCCACCAGAGTTTTTAGCAGGATTTGTGCGCGGTCGTTAAGCATGGTGCGCATTTTAGCCCAAATACAGCATCAGCTTTGCCGGGAGGAGGGAGGTCGCGCGCAATTTCAGAAAACCTTTGGACTCGCTAAAAAAAGCGCATCGACAAGTCGATTGCGTGAATATCCTTGGTCAGTGCCCCGATGGAAATGCGATCCACGCCGGTTTCGGCGATGGCGCGCACCGTCTTCAAATTGATTCCGCCCGATGCTTCGAGTTCGGCGCGGCGCGCGGTGAAATATACGGCATCGCGCATACCGTCGAGGTCGAAGTTATCCAGCAGAATGAGCTTGGCTCCCGCATCCAACGCCTCGCCCAGTTCATCCATATTTTCCACCTCGATTTGTACCGTGGCGTCTTCATTTTCTTCCGCCAGCAGGAACGCCTGCGTCAGCGCCTCGCGGATGCCGCCCGCCGCCATGATGTGGTTCTCTTTGATGAGAATGCCGTCGAACAAGCCGGTGCGCTGATTGTGCCCGCCGCCGATCCTGACCGCATATTTTTGCGCCTGGCGCAGGCCGGGAATGGTCTTGCGCGTATCCATGATTTTGGTGCGCGTGCCTTGCACCGCATCGACATAGCTGCGCGTCAACGTGGCCGTGGACGAGAGCGTCTGCAAAAAATTCAGCGCGGTGCGTTCGGCGCTCAGCATGGCGCGCGCATCGCCGCGAATCTCGCACAGTTTTTCATTGGGAATCACTTTGCTGCCGTCGCGCACGAACCAGTTAATCGTGCAGCCGGGGTCGAGCGCCTTGAAGCAGGTGTTGAACCATGCGCTGCCGCATAGTATCCCGTGCTGGCGGGTAATAACGGTGGCGTGTCCCGGCGTGTTGTCGCGTACCAGTTGTGCGGTAAGGTCGCCGTCCTCAATGTCCTCGGCCAGCGCGGTGGCAACATTGGTGCGGATAACGGAGGCGAGTTCGGCAGGGATGGGCATATCGGTTCCAACTGGAAAATACGCCACGATTGTATACAAAGAAAAGAGGATGATGTGGGCGACTTGAAATTTGCCGCAGCCACCCGCATCTAGGGGGTAGTCCGATATTCCATTGAAGGAGCCGCCATGCGTTTTGACAAATTTACCACCAAGCTGCAACAAGCGTTGTCCGATGCCCAGAGCCTGGCCGTCGGCAGCGACAACCAGTTCATCGAGCCGCAGCACCTGCTGCTGGCTTTGCTCAACGATGCCGACAGCGGGGCGGGTTCGCTGCTGGCGCGCGCAGGCGGCAACGTCAATGCGCTCAAGACCGCGACGAGCGATGCCGTTGCGCGCCTGCCCAAAGTGGAAGGTCACGGCGGCGAAGTGCAGGTGGGGCGCGATCTCGCCAATCTGTTCAACCTCACCGACAAGGAAGCGCAGAAACGCGGCGACCAGTTCATCGCGTCGGAAATGTTCCTGCTGGCGCTCACCGGCGACAAGGGCGAAAGCGGACGTTTGCTCAAACAGCACGGCGTTGCGCGCGCACCGCTGGAAACCGCCATCAACGCCGTGCGCGGCGGCGAATCCGTCGGTTCGCAGGAAGCCGAAGGCCAGCGCGAGTCGCTGAAAAAATATTGCCTCGACCTCACCGAGCGTGCGCGTTCCGGCAAGCTCGATCCCGTCATCGGTCGCGACGACGAAATTCGCCGCGCCATCCAGGTGCTGCAACGCCGCACCAAAAACAACCCCGTGCTGATCGGCGAGCCGGGCGTGGGCAAGACCGCGATTGTGGAAGGTTTGGCGCAGCGCATCATCAACGGCGAAGTGCCGGAGTCGCTCAAGGGCAAGAAGGTGTTGTCGCTGGATATGGCTGCGCTGCTGGCGGGCGCGAAGTATCGCGGCGAATTTGAAGAACGCCTGAAAGCGGTGCTCAAAGAATTGGCGCAGGACGAAGGCAATAACATCGTGTTTATCGACGAGTTGCACACCATGGTCGGCGCGGGCAAAGCCGAGGGCGCGATGGATGCGGGCAACATGCTGAAGCCCGCGCTGGCACGCGGCGAACTGCACTGCATCGGCGCGACCACGCTGGACGAATACCGCAAGTACATCGAGAAAGATGCCGCGCTGGAACGCCGTTTCCAGAAGGTGCTGGTGGATGAGCCCAGCGTGGAATCGACCATCGCGATTTTGCGCGGCCTGAAAGAAAAGTATGAAGTGCATCACGGTGTCGAGATCACCGACCCCGCCATCGTCGCGGCGGCGGAACTGTCGCACCGCTACATCACCGACCGATTCCTGCCGGACAAGGCCATCGACCTTGTGGACGAGGCCGCCTCGCGTATGAAGATGGAAATCGACTCCAAGCCGGAGGTGATGGACAAGCTCGAACGCCGCCTGATCCAGTTGAAGATCGAGCGCGAAGCGGTGAAGAAAGAAAAGGATGAAGCCTCGCGCAAGCGTTTGGGCCTGCTCGAAGACGAGATCAAAAAGCTGGAGCGCGAATACGCCGATCTGGATGAGGTGTGGAAGTCGGAGAAGGGCGCGGCACAGGGCGCGGCCACCGTGAAGGAAGACATCGACCGCGTGCGCGCCGAGATCGTGCGCCTGCAACGCGAAGGCAAGCTGGAGAAAGTAGCCGAGTTGCAATACGGCAAGCTGCCGCAGTTGGAAGCTAAATTAAAAGAGGCGGCACAGCGCGAAGCGGAAGGCGGGGCACAGAAAAACAAACTGCTGCGCACCCAAGTCGGCGCGGAAGAAATCGCCGAAGTGGTCAGCCGTGCCACCGGCATCCCCGTGAGCAAGATGATGACGGGCGAGCGCGACAAACTGCTCAAGATGGAAGACAAGCTGCACGAGCGCGTGGTGGGGCAGGACGAGGCCGTGCGCCTAGTGTCCGATGCGATACGCAGATCAAGATCGGGCTTGTCCGATCCGAACCGCCCCTATGGTTCCTTCCTGTTCCTAGGCCCTACGGGCGTGGGTAAGACCGAGCTATGCAAAGCGCTGGCCGGATTCATGTTTGACTCGGAAGATCACCTCATCCGCATCGACATGAGCGAGTACATGGAGAAACATTCCGTGGCGCGTTTGATCGGCGCACCGCCGGGGTATGTGGGCTACGAAGAAGGCGGCGGCTTGACCGAAGCCGTGCGGCGCAAACCGTACAGCGTCATCCTGCTGGACGAAGTGGAGAAGGCGCACCCCGATGTGTTCAACGTGCTGCTGCAAGCGCTGGACGACGGCCGCATGACCGACGGCCAAGGCCGCACTGTGGATTTCAAAAACACCGTGATCGTGATGACCTCCAACCTCGGCAGCCAGATGATCCAGCAGATGTCCGGCGACGATTATCAGGTGGTGAAACTCGCGGTGATGGGCGAAGTGAAAACCTATTTCCGCCCCGAGTTCATCAACCGCATCGACGAGGTGGTGGTGTTCCACGCG
>JBBIJL010000154.1:0-5316 GCA_037446005.1 Gallionellaceae bacterium
AGGGGATGTCCTGTTCTTCAAACAGCGCGACTTCCAGACTTTCCACTCCCGGCGAAAAATCCAGATCGAGCAGGCGCGCGCGGTACAGCAAATGCACCTGATTGATGTAGGGCAGGTTGTGCATGGAATACAGCTCGCCGATTTCGACCCGGGCGTTGGCTTCTTCCAGCGTTTCGCGCGCGGCGGCTTCGGCGGTGGTTTCGCCGTTTTCCATGAATCCGGCGGGTAATGTCCACAAGCCGTGGCGCGGTTCAATCGCGCGGCGGCACAGCAGGATGCGACCATCTTCCCATACGGGAATGGAGCCCACGATGAGTTTGGGGTTGTGGTAATGAATGGTGGAGCACACGGTGCAAACGTGGCGTTCGCGATGGTCGTCCTGCGGCATGCGCAATTCGACCGGTGCTCCACATTCAGGACAGAATTTCACGGCGACTCCCCGGCCTCAGTCCTGAAATTTCCACCAGGGAGCAGCTTTCCCGGGGGTTTCCCTGAGCGCGGGAGCATTCTCGTTTTTGGCGAGGTTCTGGCTCAATACGCGTTTCGCGTCATCGCGTAATTCGGTCATGCCCATCGCATCGTAGGCTTGCGCCATGATCTGCAATGCTTCGCGCGTTTGCGGAGTTTGCGGGTAGTCGATCAACACGCTTTTGGCGCGATTCACGGCGGCGACATAAGCGCCGCGGCGCAGGTAATAACTGGCGACGTGAACGTCGGAGCCGGCCAGCGTGTTGAGCAGATACTGCATACGCAGTCGTGCATCCGGCGTGTATTGGCTGTTCGGGAAGCGGCTCACCAATTCCTTAAAGGCATCGAACGACTCGCGCAGCGACTTCTGGTCGCGTTCGGAAGGATCCTGCTGCGAGATTTTGTTCATGACGCCGCCCAAATTCTCGTCGAAATTGATGAGCCCTTTCAGGTAGAACATGTAATCGAGATGCGCATTGTTGGGGTATTGCTTGATGAAACGGTCAATCGCGCTAAGCGCCGGGGCGGGTTCGCCCTGCTTGTAGTAGGAATAAGCGATCTCCATTTGCGCCTGTTGCGCGTAGCGACCATACGGATAGCGTGATTGCAGCTTTTCGAATTTTTTGACCGCCTGTTCGAAATTGTGATCCTCCATTGCCTCCATCGCCTGGGAGTAGAGTTCTTCGGCGGTATAGTTCTTGTCGTCCGGGGTGGTGCTGCATGCAACTAACGTGAGCAGGAGAAAAACGTATAAACTGTGGCGCATGACCGAATCCAATAAAAATTTGCACGATTATACCAAAGATACCCCGTCAACCCAGTCCGGCGTTCCGCTGTACGATGACGATGCGGAAGCCGATCTCGAAGCTGTCGCAGTTTCCGATGCCCAGTCACCTTTGAGCCTCAAAGTGCCTCTCGAATACGGCGGTTCGCGTTTGGATCAGGCATTGGCGAAATTGCTGCCGGAGTATTCGCGCAGCCGCTTGCAGGAATGGGTGGCGCAGGGAAAAGTGTCGCTGAACGGCGCGGCGGCGACGTCCAAACAAAAAGTATGGGGCGGCGAGAGGCTGGAGGTGATCCCGCAAAGCAATCCCGCCGAACAACCTTATCTGGCCGAGGATATTGCCCTCGACATTGTGTTCGAGGACGAAAGCATCATCGTTATCAACAAACCCGTCGGGTTGGTGGTGCATCCGGGTAGCGGCAATTGGCAGGGCACACTGCTCAATGCGCTGTTGCACCACGATCCGGCGCTGGGCGAAATCCCGCGCGCGGGCATTGTGCACCGGCTCGACAAAGACACCAGCGGCTTGCTCGTGGTCGCCAAAACGCTCACCGCGCAAACCGCGCTGGTACGCCAGTTGCAGGAACGCAGCGTGAGTCGCGAATATCTGGCCTTGGCGCATGGCGAAATAATCAGAGGGGGCAAGGTAGATCAGCCGATAGACCGCCATCTGTCGCAGCGTACCAAGATGGCCGTGGTGGAAGGCGGCAAGCCCGCTGTCACGCATTACGCCATCGTCGAAGCGTTCCCCGGCTGCACCCTGTTGCGCTGCAAGCTGGAAACCGGGCGCACGCACCAGATCCGCGTCCACATGGCTTTCTTGCAACATCCCTTGGTCGGCGACCGCATCTACATCAAGGGCGCGCAAAAATGCCCGCCGCAGATGCGCGCAATCTTGCAGGAATTCCCGCGACAGGCTTTGCACGCTGAACGCCTCGGTCTGGAACACCCGGAGACGGGCGAGTGGATGGAGTGGCAGCGCGATATGCCGGACGACATGCGGCAGTTGCTGGCGAAGATCAGGGTGGTGGCGCATGAACTGCCTTGAGCATTGCATCGTTCCCGATTGGCCCGCGCCCAAAAATGTGCGTGCCGTGCAGACCACACGCCTCGGCGGCACGAGCACAGTGCCTTACGCCAGCTTCAATCTGGGCGACCATGTGGGCGATGCGCCGCAGGTTGTGGCGCACAACCGCCAACTGCTCGCCCCGTTTATGCCGAGCGAGCCGGTGTGGTTGCAGCAGGTGCATGGCACGGCGGTCGCCGATGCAGACAATGCCGGCTGTCTGATACAGGCCGATGCCTGTGTCGCGCGTCAGCGCGGTTCGGTTTGCGTGGTGATGACGGCAGACTGTCTTCCTGTACTGTTGTGCGATGAAGACGGTAGCGTGATCGGCGCGGCACACGCGGGCTGGAAAGGCTTGGCGGCGGGCGTAATCGAAGCTACGGTGCAGGCGATGGGCGTTGCGCCGCACAGATTGATGGCGTGGTTCGGTCCGGCCATCAGTCAGCGCGCATTCGAAGTGGGGGAGGAGGTGCGTGCCGCCTTCATCGCGCAGCATGCGCAAGCGACGGAAGCATTTTTGCCGGGCGCGGACGGAAAATGGATGGCCGACATCTATCTGCTGGCGCATCAACGCTTACATGCGCTGGGCATTACCCGCGTTTACGGCGGCGAGCATTGCACCTACAGCGACCCGGCCCGTTTCTATTCATACCGGCGCGACGGCGTGACCGGGCGCATGGGCACGTTCATCTGGCTGGAGTAGGGACGCCACCTTTGGGGCGGTATGAATTTTTGCGGAGATCGACAAGTCGATCTCCGCAATAGGGATGCTGCCGTTTAGATTCTAAATGCGCTTACGGTCGCCTGAACCTGCTCCGCTTTGTCATTGAGGTCGCGGGCCAGTTGCAACAGGCTGCGCGATGCGCCGGAGTTTTCTTCCGACATGCTGGCGATGTGTTCGGTGTTGCCGGCCAACTCGCTTGCTGCCGCATTCTGTTGTGCGAGCGAATCGGAAATCTCGTCGATGACTTTCGACACCTCGTTAAAGCTCTGCTGGATGTTGGCGATGGAAGCTTGCGCGGTTTCCGCATCGGCCACGCCTTGGCGCGTAGTTTGCACCACTCTGTCCATGCCGCCCAATGCGTGCCCGATCACCTCGCCGATCTTGGCGGACATCTGGTTGATTTCCGTGGTGGCGTTGGAAGTGCGTTCGGCCAGCTTGCGCACTTCGTCGGCTACCACGGCAAAGCCGCGTCCCTGTTCGCCCGCGCGCGCCGCTTCAATCGCGGCATTCAGCGCCAGCAAATTCGTTTGTTCGGCGATTTCGCGGATGACTTTGACCACTTCGCTGATGCGCGAAGCATCCTCGCCCAGATGGGAAACTTCGGTGGAGGCGCTTTCGATTTCCTGCGCCGTCACCAGCAGACCCGATACGGTTTTATTGATAATCGCGGAGCCTTCCTCCGCATTTTTGCGCGAGTGCGTGGCGATTCCCTTGGCGCCGTTTCCGCGTTCGGAAATGTGCGCGGTGGTGGCGCTCATTTCCTCGATGGCCGATGCCATGCTCGATACGGAATCGGATTCGCGTTTGACGCTTTGCGAAATCTGGTTTGCCGATGCAGCCAGACTGTGTGCCATGTCGATCAGGGACTGCGTATGGCTTTGGATGGACGAGATCATGCTGCGCAACTGGGACTGCATGTTATAGGTGCTGTCCAGCAAGCTGCCGGGGACGGTTGCGGCGTGCGGCTGGATGGAGAAATTGCCCGCCGCCATGACGTGCAGCACCGAGGCAACCTCTTTAGGGTCTCCCCCCAATTGCTGCAATACACTGCGAATGACGGCCAGTCCCAAAATTGCCGACAACAGCAGCGAAAGAGCGACCCAGACAATCACGATTTTCTGGCGATGCTGATAATCCTGTTGCGCCAGTTCGATTTTTTCCAGACTTTTTTCTTCCACGAATTTTTCCAGCGCATTGCGCAACTCCGTGATCTGCTTGGTCAGCGCCCGGTCTATGCCCGCCACTTTGGCATCGGAATCGGCGGTGCTGGTGTGCGCGTCAATTTGCGCCAGATATTTTCCGCTGACGGTTTTGTGTTCGGCGTCCAATGCGTTGAGGCGGTCGATGAAGTCGTCAAAGCCCGCGTGACCGTTGGCCAGCTCTTTAATGTGCGCAAGCGCCTCGAGCCGGCTCTTTTCGAATAGCTCGGCCTGCTCGAGGTATTCGCCGCGATATTTTTTCAGCTTGTCGGGATCGGCGCCGCGTATCCATACATCTTTGGCCAGCTTCACTTCTTTCAGAAAAGCGATGTTCATATTCTCGATATGCCCCATTGCCTCGATGTCGATGTGCAGCCGCTGGAGACCGCTATTACTGTCATCCAGCATATTGTGCATTTGCACCAGTCCGAAGACGGCCATGATCAGAAACATTGAGAACGAGAGCGTTCCCAAGGCAAAGAGCTTGCCTTTGAGTGTCAGGTTATTAAACATTTGTAGGGCTCCTCCAGGAATTAACACTCGTAACGGCGTTTTATCCTTGGTTATTGTTGTTAAGCGTGGCTCGTGTGGGGTAACTGACGAAATCCGACACGGATTTTACAGACGCCCGGCACCCCTGAACTGACAAATACTGACTGGGGTAAGTTGGCATCACTTCCGGCTTGGCGCCGTTGCGATGTTTATCCCGCCCAAATCGTTCATGCGGGCGCATTCTGGCGTAAGCGCCATAAGCCTGATGCGTTGAATAGCTGGGGAAAATGCAGTCAACTCAGTATAATCCGCGCCTCTTTCATCATCGAATCTTTACATGAGCGTTTTTGCCTGGATCATCGTCGCGAGTCTTTTCGGCGGCATGCTGAGCGTGATATGCGCCGCGCTGTTCGCGCTCAATACCCGCGCGCACTGGATCGGCGGGCTGGTGAGTTATGCCATCGGCGCTTTGCTGGGGGCGGTGTTCCTCGACATCCTGCCCGAAGCGATCAAGCTCAGTCCCAGCATTGCCTCGGTTAGCGGCACGGTACTGTTCGGCATCCTGCTGTTTTTCACGCTGGAG
>JBBIJL010000155.1:0-5304 GCA_037446005.1 Gallionellaceae bacterium
ACGGTGAACGCGACGCCAACCGGTGGTGTGGCAGCCAATCTGCCCGCAGTGACCCTCGTCAAGGATACGCTGGCTCCAATCGGTACCAATGTCACGGTTCACGTCGGTACTGATGCCAACGTTAGCTACAATGAAATCAGTAAAGCAACGGCACTCACCCTCGCCGGGGTGGGAGTCGGGGATAGCGTCGACAGCATCTATATCTACGGTACTAGCAAGACTGCCACGGCTACTGCTGCTCCTGGCATGATGAGCACTACCGGCGTCAGTGCCACCAAAGATGCGGCCGGCAACTGGACGTTCGACGCCACCCAGTTTGCCGACGGCTCGCTGTCGGTTTCGACCTCGCTCAAAGATGCCGCAGGTAACTGGGGTTACACCTCTTCGACACTGCAATTGTCCTCGGTCGCTCCGGTGACGGTGAATGTGGGTGGCGATGCCTATATTGCCAACTGGGAAACGCAAACTTGGGACATGCTCACCAGCAAGACGATCAATTCGACGACGTTGAATGTGGCATCGAGTACGGCACTCGATACGATTTCCACAGTATCGGTTTCCGGGTTGAACAAGGCGGGTACGGCACAAACCACAGTGAGTGCGACGGCGGGTACTGCCGGAGCCTACACCTTCGATGCCACCCAGTTTGCGGATGGCGCATTAACGGTTTCAGTCACCACCGCGAAGAACGGACTCAACACGCTGAGCATAACCAAAGACACCATCGCTCCGACGGTAGATGAAACGGTGTTTGGCAACTACGCCATTCAAACCGGTACCTCAATTACGATCGACAGTGCGGCAGTGTTTTTGGGCGAAAGCAGTTCATATTTGGGCGGCACTTCATGGGCTGCACCATTTACTACTGCCACGACAGGAACCGTTACCACGGTGACGGCAGGTACTACCGCCGGCTATGGCACGATATCGTTCTCGGCCAGCGACGCTGCCGGCAACTGGAATTACGCCGACAGCTCGGTTGCGGTGTATAGCACGGCTGCTATAGTGACCGCCGGCGGAACGACAGCGGTAAATACCGCCGGCGCGCTGTATCAGGGCGGAGCGGGAAATGAAACATTCAACATCTCCGGCACAAATACTAATGCCGTCATTATGGGCGGCGCGGGTGCGGATACCGTGATATTGAATACAGCCGTGCTGGATTTTGCCCAAATTCGCGGCGGCAGCGATGCTTCGCTGGACGTGTTGAGGCTCACCAGCAATCACAGCAATATCGACTTCGGCATGTACAACCACTGGGGGCAGCAAGTCGTTGCCAACTTTGAGGTCATCGACTTGGCAACGGATACTTTGGCAAACAAGGTAACGCTGACTGCTTACGATCTGTTCTCGATGCCCGTTAGCCAAATCGACACATTTACCGGGGCGAAAACATTGCGCATTGACGGTGGCACAAACGATACAGTCCAACTGAGCGGTTGGACCATGTTTGATCCGGTTACGAATCTCCCAACCAAGAGCGGCGGCCTGAGTCTGGTTGGGATTGCGGGCGACTACAGCGCAACCGGAGACATCGCCGGATCGGGCTACAGCAAATACACCGGGACATATCACGACTATGCCACCGGCGATCATCTGGTTGAGGTATTGTTGCAGCAGGGTGTTGTAGCCGCATAAGTTTAGCGGTCAAAGTTGCACGCAGTTCAGCGTTGCCCATTGCCTTGAGTTGTTTCGGGGCAATGGGCTTCGGTTCGTTTAACAGCCACAACATGATCCGGCCAGAGAGTGCGGCGATGTTTTCGTTTGATACAACGCCCATTTCCGCATTGGGCAAGCTGCACAAATCCGTGTAACCTTCGAAAGATAATTTTTGGACTGAGTCTTGATGCAAGCAAGTGTCGCGGTAGAAAATCAACAAATTCCTGAAGTAGACGGTGCGGATTTCGAGCCGCCACGCGACGATTTGTTGCAATGTCTGGCATTTGTCGCCAAATTTTACGGCGACGAGCGCACGCTGGCGTCGTGGCGGCAGGGCTTGCCTGCCGGACAAGTGGGCGCGTCTGCGCAAGTAGTGCTGGATGCGGCGGAGGAAGCCGGGTTTCTCGCACGGCTGGTGCAGCGCGAATTGAAAGATGTCCCCGAATATCTGCTCCCCGTGATTGTGCTGTTGAACGGAGAACGCGCCTGCGTGTGGCAGCGCCAGATTGATATTGAGACGGTTGAAGTGGTTATGCCCGAAGGCAGTGAAGCCATGCTGCCGGTGCAAATGCCGTTCAACGAACTGGTAGTGCAGGCAACAGGCTATTGCATCTTTGTCAAACCGCCGGTGCGCCGCGATGAACGCGCCGGAATCCATCTGGCGACGCATCCGGTGAGCTGGTTCTGGGGCACCTTGTGGCGCTACCGCAGTTATTACACCAACGTAGTCGCCGCCGCGATACTGGTCAACGTGCTCACATTGGCCGGTACTTTTTTCACCATGAACGTGTATGACCGCGTGGTGCCGAATCAGGCCTACACCACCCTGTGGGCGCTGGCATTGGGCACCGCGCTGGCGATGACGTTCGAGTTCGCGGGGCGGCAGTTGCGCAGTTATCTGGTGGACGTGGCAGGCAAGAAAGCCGATCTTGTGTTGGGCGCGATGTTGTTCCGCCAGACGCTGGATATTCGTTTGGAAGCCAAACCGGCCTCCTCTGGCGCGTTCGCGAGCCAGTTGCGCGAGTTCGAGTCCTTGCGCGATTTTGCTACTTCCGCCACGGTCGCCGCGCTCACCGATTTGCCTTTTGTCTTCCTGTTTGTCGCGGTGATCGCCATGATCGGCGGGGTGCTGGCATGGGTGCCGGTCATCATCATCCCTTTCGTGATACTGATCGGCTGGCTGATCCAGAAACCGCTGGCGCGCTACATGAAAGAAAACATGCGCGAGTCGTCGCTCAAGCACGGCCTGCTGATCGAATCCATCGAGGGCATGGAAACCCTGAAGGCCACCAACAGCCAAGGCTGGATGCAAAAGCGCTGGGAAGACTTCAGCGCGCTGTCGGCGATGACCTCGATGAAATCGCGCCTGCTCACCGCGTGGGCGACCAATCTGGTGAGTTACGTGCAGCAGTTGGTCACGGTGATCCTAGTGGTGTGGGGCGCGTATCTCATCGGCGAGGGCAAGCTCTCCATGGGTGCCCTGATCGGCGTGGTTATTCTGGCCGGGCGCGCCGTCTCGCCGCTGGCGCAGGTGGTCGGACTTGCGGTGCGCTACCAGCATGCCAATGCCTCGCTCGACGTGCTGAACGGGCTCATGAAGCAGCCGACCGACCGCGACGCCAAACAAACCTATCTGCCGCGCAGCCGCTTCGGCGGTGGCCTGCGTCTGGAGAACTTGAGTTTCACCTACCCGCAGCAAAAGTTGCCCGCGCTTGACGGCCTGAACCTGAACCTCCAGCCAGGCGACAAGGTGGCGGTGCTGGGGCGCATCGGCAGCGGCAAATCCACGCTGCTGCGCGTACTGAACGGACTGTACCTGCCCACGCAGGGCAGCGTGTACGCCGACAACATCGACCTGCGCCAGATCGACCCTGCCGACGTGCATCACAACATCGGGCTGGTGTCGCAGGATTGCAAATTGTTCTACGGCACCCTGCGCGAGAACGTCATGATGGCCGCGCCGTATTCCAGCCCGGAACAATTTCTCGAAGTGGCACAAATTTCCGGCATCGAAATGCTGGCGGCGCGGCATCCGCTCGGTTACGAAATGCAGATCGGCGAAGGCGGCGCGGGATTGTCCGGTGGCCAGCGCCAACTGGTGGCGCTGGCGCGTTGCCTGCTGGCGAAGAATGCCATCGTGCTGATGGACGAACCCACCAGCGCGATGGACGGGCAAAGCGAGGCATTCTTCATGGCGCAAATGCAAAAAGAACTGGCCGGACGCACGCTGATTATCGCCACGCATCGCTTGTCGTTGCTGGCTTTGGTGAACCGCGTGATCGTGCTGGATAACGGCAAGCTGGTTGTGGACGGGCCGCGTGACAAAGTGATGGCCGCGCTGAATGCGGGGCAGGTGTCGGTACCGAACACGGCGATGCCGCCGGCATAATGCCAGGGAGCGAGCGGGGATGTTGCGCCGCCAGCGGCGCGGATAATTAAAATACGATGTCAAAAAAACCACAGAACACTAAAACTGAAGACCTGCAGTACATGCGCGACTTGCACGCGGCGATGCTGGAGCAGTCCGCCCCCAAAGTCGTCTGGGTGCTGTACCTGATCGCGCTCATCGTGGTGGTCGGGCTGGTGTGGGCGGCGTTCGCGGAAGTGGAAGAAATCACCGAGGGCGAAGGCAAGGTGATTCCGATCAGCGGCGAACAAATCATCCAGAATCTGGAAGGCGGCATCCTCGCCGAACTGAATGTCAAAGAAGGGCAGATAGTCGAAAAAGGCCAAGTGCTGCTGAAGATCGACGCCACCAAAGCCACAGCCTCCTATCAGGAAAGCTACAACAAAATGATCGCGCTGATGGGCAGCGTGACGCGCCTGCGTGCTGAAGTCTACACCCGGCCGCTGACCTTCCCGCCCGAGGTGAAAGCTTATCCCGACATCGTGCGCAACGAGAGCGAGTCGTTCAACTCCAGACGGCGCGCGCTGGAGCAGAGTGTCGCCGGATTGGAGCGCAGTCTGGCGCTGGTCGAGAATGAAATCGCAATGACCACGCCGCTGGTTGCCAAGGGACTAATCTCCGATCTCGAACTCATCAAAGCCAAGCGTCAGGCCAACGACACACGCCTGCAAATCACCGAGCGCAAGAACAAATTCATCGCGGAAGCGAATCAGGAATTGGCGCGGGCGGAGAGCGAGCTGGCGCAGGCGCGCGAAAATGCCATCGGTCGCGAAGACACCATGAAACGCACGCTGGTCAAAGCGCCGGTGAAAGGCACGGTGAAAAACATCAAAGTCACCACCATCGGCGGCGTGATCCCTTCTGCCACCGACATTATGGAAATCGTGCCGTTCGAGGATCAGCTCTTGATCGAGGCCAAGATTCCGCCCAAGGATGTCGCCTTCCTGCGTCCCGGCCTAGAAGCGATGGTGAAAATAACCGCCTACGATTATTCCATCTACGGCGGCTTGACCGGTACGCTGGAACACATCAGCCCGGACACGCTGCGCGAAGATCGCCCGAATGCCGCCCGCGCACCCGGCAGCGATGTGTATTACAAAGTGGTCGTGCGCACCAACTCGGCCACCCTCAAACGCGGCGACAAAGAATTCGCCATCATCCCCGGCATGACCACCAGCGTGCAGATCAAGACCGGCAAAAAGACCATCCTCGAATACCTGTTGAAGCCCGTATTCAAG
>JBBIJL010000156.1:0-5279 GCA_037446005.1 Gallionellaceae bacterium
CAATTTCAGCTCCGTGCCGGGCGACAATCTCGGCAATCTTGAGCAATATTTCCTGCTTGGTTTCCTGAAAGCGCGCGCCGTCGGTGGTTAGGGTGAAGGCGTTGACCGTGAAGTTGAGCGACGAATCGGCAAAGCGGTCGAAATTGACGCCGGGTCTGATGGCGGGATCAATTTCGGGATGCGCCGCCAGCATTGTCCTCACGTCGTTCACAATGGCCGCCATTGCGGCGATATCGGTATAGCGCAGGCCTATCGTTTCGTTGATGCGGCGGTTGGTCATGCGGGAAACATTTTCCACCACGATAGTGGTAAACAGCGCGTTGGGCACGTAGATGGCGCTTTTATTCAGGCTGCGTATTGTCGTTAAACGCCAGCCGATGTGCTCGATTACTCCCTCAAGCGCCTTGTCCGGCGAACGTATCGTTTCCCCCACCACGAACGGGCGATCCATGTAGATGGTCAGGCCGCCGAAAAAATTCGCCAAGATATCGCGCGCGGCGAAGCCCACCGCGATACCGCCCAGACCGCCAAAAGCCAGCACGCCCGACACGCTGAAGCCCAGCACATGCATGGCCATAATGACGGAGATGACGATCACCGCAAAACGACTCAGCTTGCTCAACGCGTCTATCGTGGTGCTGTCCACGCTCTCGCCGTCCTGCGCGCGGGTGCTGAGCACGTTCTGCGCGACGTTGTGGATCAGACGGAACAGGAACCATGCACCGCAGGCGATGATGGCGATGTCGCGCATAGGCGCAATCAGGTCGAAGAAAAATACACCTTTTTCCTTGTGAATAATCTGTACGGCGTATGCCGCCCCGACCACCCATGCGAGTACGGACAGCGGGCGGCGGGCGGCGTGGATGAGCGCGTCATCCCACGGGCTGTCGGTGTATTTCGTCGCCAGCTCGATGCGGTGCAATACGAATCTGAGGACAAGATTAAAAACGACAACCAGCAGGACGACCGCGACAACTCGCGGCAGGGTCGGATCGGATAAAAAAGAAATCCCGAATGGGTAGGCTAAGTCGCTCATCGCTATTGAGTTCGGTGCAAATTGATAGGCCGCTGTTTACTTGGACTTCTCGTCGTCTTTCTTCACTTGCGGCTTGGGGGCATCGTCGCGCAATAACGCGTCTTCGTCGTCGTCCAGCAAAATGCGGCTGGCGTTGCCTTCCATGTCTTCGTATTGCCCGTGGCGTACCGCCCAGATGAGGATGGCGACGAACACCAGGCCGAAGAACGTCATGCCGGGAACCATGCTGTAGATTACTTCCATCGTTGCTACCTCTTGAATAAGTTGCGAATGCGCGCCGCGTTGCCGATCACCAGCAGCGAGCTGATCGGCATGGTAATGGCGGCCACCAGCGGCGTCACGTGCCCCAGCATCGCCAGCGGCACCATGATGCTGTTATACGCGAAAGACAGGCCGATATTCTGTTTGATTGTACGCAAGGTGCGCCGCGATAACAGGGTGGCCAGACGCACCTTGTCCAACTCATTCTGCATCAGCACGATGTCGGCGCTCTCGACCGAGACATCCGTGCCCGAGCCCAGCGCGATGCCGACATCAGCGCGGATCAGGGCGGGAGCGTCATTCACGCCGTCGCCCACCATCGCCACACAGGCGCCGCCCTGCTGCAATTGCTGGATGACACTATCCTTATCCTGCGGCAACACTTCGGCAATCACCTCCATGCCGCCCAGTTGGCGCGCAATCGCTTCCGCCACCGGTTTGCGGTCTCCGCTTAACAAGGTCATGCGGATACCCGCCGCACGCAGCGTATTGACCAGACCTTGCGCATCGGCGCGCAAGGTATCGGCCAGCACCAGCATCGCCACGTGCTTGCCGGCCACCGCGCAATGCACGCAAGTTTGCGCTTGCGCTTCCAATCCGCCCAGTTGCGCGTGCAGCTCTTCGCTCAGCTGCACCTGTTCACGCTGCAACCAGTCGAGCGTGCCAAGCAAGATGCGCTGCCCATCCAGTTCTGCCTGCACCCCCGAACCGGGCAGGGCCAGGAAATGCTGCACGGGCGTATTGCGGTAACTCAACTGGCGCTCGTCGGCGGCTCTAACGATGGCATGCGCCACGCTGTGTTCGGAATAACGCTCAACCGCCGCCGCCAGTTGCAGCAGCTTTGTTTCATCCTGCCCGGCTGCGACAATCACGCGCTCCATGCGCATCTTGCCTTCGGTCAGCGTGCCGGTTTTGTCGAAGACGAAATGCGTGACTTTGGACAGCGTTTCCAGCACCACGCCGTTCTTCACCAGAATCCCGTGCTTGGCTCCCAAGCCCGAAGCGACGGCGATGGACATCGGCGTCGCCATGCCCAAAGCGCACGGGCAAGTAATAATCAGTACCGAGGTGGCCGCCATCAGGGCGATTTCGAAATTGCCCGCCCAGATGAAATAGGTGATGCTGGCGCAAATCAGCGTGGCCAGCACAAACCACGGCACGATGCGGTCGGCAATACGCTGTATCGGCGCCTTGGACGAGATCGGAAGAGCAACCAGGCGGATGATCTTGGACAAGGCCGAGTCCTGCAACGCCGCCTGTACCTCCATCACCAGCATGCCGCTGCCGTTCAAGGTTCCTGCGGCGACGTGGTCGCCGATATTTTTGCTGACCGGCATCGACTCCCCGCTCAGCATGGATTCGTCCACCGAGCTGTGTCCCTCGCGCACCACGCCGTCCATGGGTATTTTGCTGCCGGGCTTGACCAATACGCGGTCGCCCACTTTCACGGCACGAATGGAAGTCAGCTTTTCCACACCGTCCTGCAGCAATGTCGCCACGCGCGGCTGCAATTCCATCAGGCGGTTGGTTGCGGCCACGGCCTGGTGACGGAACATGCCCTCCAGATAGCGCCCGATCAGAATCACGAAGGTCAGATTGGTGACCGTATCGAAATACACTTCGCCGGGATGGTTGACGTTAACGGTGACATACATCGAGTAAGCATAGGTCACCGACAGCCCGATCGCGATGGGCAAATCCATGGTCAGCCGCATGTTGCGCAGCCCGCTCCAGGCTCCCTTGTAGAAGGGGAAGCCCGAATAGAACAGCGTCGGCGTCGCGAGAGCCCAGCCCATCCAGTGGAAGAAACTGCGGAACTGTCCCTCGCCCGCGCCGCTATAGAGTGCGATGGAAATCAGCGCCAGGTTCATCATGGCGAAGCCGGCGAAGAACAGACGGAACAGCATGGCGCGGTTGGCGCGCTTCATCGCCCCTTCCGCCGTTTCCGGGTCGTAGGGAACACCTGCGTAACCGATTTTGGAGAGCTCTTTAATTAGCAAAGACAGCTTGACGCGCTGATTGTCCCAGCGGATATGCAGGCGCTTGCCAGCCAGATTGACGTTGGCGGTTTGCACGCCGGGGATGCGCATCATGCCGCGTTCGATCAGCCAGACGCAGGCGGCGCAATGGATACCCTCGACCAGCAGGTGTGCGTCGCGGATATCACCCTGACAATTGACGAATTCCTGCTGCACCTCGTCCATGTCGTACATCTCGATGTCTTTGGGCGGAACCGGCGGCGGCGCCAGCAATGTGCCCTGCGGGGTACGCTGGTAATAACCTTGCAGTCCGGCCTCGTAGATTGCCTCGCACACGGACTTGCAGGCGAAACAGCAAAAGTCGCGCATACCGCCGTCGAGCTGGCTGTGGAAATCGGCATCGTCCGCAATCGGCAGACCGCAATGAAAACACCCCGCATGCGCGAGGTGGTTATCGTCTGTATGTTGCATTGAATTGAGTGCTGAAATTATTTTGAAACGGCGACAAAGACCTTTTGCTCCATCTCGAATATCCGCTCATTCTGCGTCACTTTGATGAGCACATCCCAATTGCCGGGACGCGGAAAGTTCATGCTGCCTTCGTACTGGCCTGTCGCAGTCTCATGCAGCTTCGTACTGACGTCGAAGTTCGGATCTCCCGGCCACTGCGCGTTGATGACCACATCGCCGCCCTGCACCGGCTTGCCCTCGCGGTCATTCAAGTCGAATTTCAATTGCGCCGGATTGGCAATCAGAATAAAGCGTGCCGCACTTTCCGTTGCCATACTATCGTTGGGCAGGCGATCGGGGGAATGCAGCTTGGCCTGCCAGCCGAGCGTTGTACGCTCGGCCTGCTGCTGAACCCACTTAGCGTCATATTGGTTATGGCCTTTGACGCTGTAGTTCTCATCCAGCAATCTGGTCTTGTGATGCATGACATTCCACAGCATGCGCGCATTGATGAGCACGCCGGCAAGCACGACGGCCATCAGCCCCAACACCCACGGATTGCGCCAGCCCTGTTTGTTTTTTTGCGAAATCATATTTTTCCTCTCATTGTTGCCGCACGGCCAATCAACGCTTGGGGCCGTTGAACATGGTGGTGTATTCGGCCGCCATTGTAGGCTCTTCCGCATTTTCCACACGGAATTGGATTTTGGTCACTTCCTGATGGATGTTCTCTTCAGGCGCCTTCACGAATACGGTAAAGCCGGACGCCTTGCCGTGAATCGCCAACTGCTTCTGGTCGCCGTCAACAATGATCTGATCTTTGATGCCGCCTTCCGCACTGATCTTCACATAAATATCTTTGTCGGTCTTGTTCAATACTTTGAACGTGTACTTGTTCTGGATCGAACCATCGCTCATGCGCACGAACAGCGGCTGGCGCTCGGGAGCAACACGCAGAGTCAATGCCCCCAAGTGCGTCAACCCGTAAACAATGCCCGACAACGACAACAGTAATATCCCCACATAGACCCAGGTGCGCGGATGCTGGTAGAGCTTCTTGACCGGGCGTCCCTCAAGTTCATCCAAGGAAGCATAACGGATCAGCCCGCGCGGACGGCCGACCTTGTCCATAATGGAATCGCAGGCGTCGATACACAGGCCGCAGGTAATACATCCCAGTTGTTGCCCTTGGCGAATATCCACCCCCGTAGGGCACACTTGCACGCATTGGTAACAATCAATGCAGTCACCTGTTTTAGTCTCATCAACGGGCTGACCGCGGCGAATCTTGCCGCGCGGTTCGCCGCGCTTCTCGTCGTAGGCAGGCAAGATGGTCTGCGCATCGCCCATTACCGCCTGAATACGCGCGTACGGACATAGCCACATGCAAGTCTGTTCACGCATATGGCCGGCCAGAATATAAGTGCCCAGTGTAAACATAATCAGCACCACCCAGCCGATCATGGGCAGGGAGAAAGTCGTCAGGTTGTGCCAATAATCGAATGCGTCCACGAACCAAACGGAAAAGCTGATACCAGTCAACACCGCGATGA
>JBBIJL010000157.1:0-5223 GCA_037446005.1 Gallionellaceae bacterium
ATCTCGCAGCCAAACAAATCAACCGAGTTTTGCTAGAGCTAGGGTGGATTGAAAAAGAAGGGGCAGGCTGGAAACCTTCGGCGCAGGGGGAGAAACTCAAAGCTCAAAAAATCCTGTACCAGAAAAAAACGCCTTTCGTTGTTTGGCATCCAGATATTTGCAAGTCCAGAATATTACAAAATGCTGTTAATGATCTACTTGCAATCGAAGTAGAGCCGACCTCCCTCCCCCAACCACATCAAATGCAGGAAGAGGCCGCAGACAAAACAGATGGGTTTAGAGAGAAATTTCCACCGACAATCCGAGCATCTGACGGTCACATGGTTCGCTCGCGAGCGGAGGCCATGATTGATGCCTGGCTTTACGAAAATCGTATCGTCCATGCCTATGAACGTTTGGTACGAGTCGAGCAGAAAATGTATTGCGACTTCTATCTACCCGAGCTCGATCTTTACATCGAATTCTGGGGCATGGAAAGCGATCCAAAATACAAAGCTCGGAAAGAAGTAAAGTTAGAAACTTACCGAAAAAATGGGCTGAATCTGATCGAAATCAAGGACACACACATCGACAATCTCGATGATTATCTGATGAGCCAATTGGTAAAATTTGGCTATAAGGCCAAATAGCTGATGGATGATTCAATCCGCATATTGGGCATCGACCCCGGCCTGCGTATCACCGGGTTTGGCATACTCGACAAAGAAGGCCAGCACCTGCACTACGTCGCCAGCGGCTGCATCAAAACGCCGGACGGCGAATTGCCCGAACGCTTGAAAGTCATCCTGACCTCTTTGGGCGAGGTCATCGGACAGCATCAGCCGCATCAAGTCGCCATCGAAAAGGTTTTTGTGAACGTGAACCCACAATCGACATTGCTGCTCGGTCAGGCACGCGGCGCGGCGATTTGCGCCGCAGTGCTGGCCGATCTGCCGGTGGGCGAATACACCGCGCTGCAAGTGAAACAGTCTGTGGTCGGCAATGGTCATGCCGACAAGGAACAGGTACAAGCGATGGTGCAACGGTTATTGAAACTATCCGGCACGCCCAGCCCGGATGCGGCAGATGCGCTGGCCTGTGCCATCTGCCACGCGCACGGCGGCATGGGGCTGGGCGCATTGGCGACCAACGGTTTTCGGGTAAAGGGAGGCAGACTGGTATGACGACGCAACCGCTGGAACCGACACTCGCCGCTTTGCAAAATCCGTTCGCGCGTTATTTCGCCGCAACCCGTCCGGCGTTTATCACCGCCAGCCTGATGTCCTGCCTGATCGGCCTCGCACTCGCCTGGCACGACAATCTTGCCTTCGACATTCCGCTCGCACTCGTCACGCTGCTGTTCGCACTCATGGCACATGCGGGCATCAACGTACTCAACGATTACTACGACGCGCTCAACGGCACCGATGCCTGCAACACCGAACGCATCTTCCCTTTCACCGGCGGCAGCCGCTTCATCCAGAACGGCGTGTTGACGCTGGTGCAGACGCGCACCTTCGGTTTCGCGTTACTGGCGGGCGTCGCCATCGCGGGACTATGGCTGATGTCGCGTTCCGCGCCGCAGTTGCTCTACATCGGCCTCTCCGGATTGTTCATCGGCTGGGGATACTCCGCCCCGCCCTTCCGGCTGAATAGCAGGGGGCTAGGAGAACTGTCGGTGACCGCAGGTATTCTGACCATCACCGTGGGTGCGGATTTCGTGCAGCGCAAAGGCTTCGATACCGCGCCATTCATCGCGGGATTATCGTATGCGTTGCTGGCGACAAACCTGCTCTACATCAACCAATTCCCCGACCGCACTGCCGACACCGCAGCGGGCAAGCTGCACTGGGTCGCTCGTCTGCCTGTGCAGCAAGCGCGCTGGGGCTATGTGCTGATCGTGGCACTGGCGTATGGATGGCTGTTGCTGTGCGTGTTGCTTGGCTGGCTACCACTGCTCGCGCTGGTCGCATTCTTGGTCTTGCCGCTAAGCATCAACGCCGCACGCCAATTGCTGCGCCACGCGACACAACCGCAACAACTGGCAGACGCAATCAAACTCACCATAGTCGCATTGATGGCACACGGCGCGCTGTTATCGCTGGCACTATTTCTAAGTAAGGGAAACACATGATCGGAAGACTGAGCGGCACATTATTGGAAAAGAACCCGCCGCAAATTTTGCTGGACGTGCAAGGCGTGGGCTACGAACTGGACGTGCCGATGAGCACGTTCTACAACCTGCCCGCACTGCACGAGAAAGTCGTGCTGCACACGCATTTCGTCGTACGTGAGGATGCGCAGCTGCTGTACGGCTTCGCCTCACAGGAAGAGCGTATAGCCTTTCGCCAGCTGCTCAAAATCAGCGGCGTCGGCCCCAAGCTGGCCCTGTCGGTGCTATCCGGCATGAGTCTGAGCGACCTCGCCGCCGCCGTGGCTAACAAGGAAGTCGGTCGCCTCACCAAGATTCCCGGCGTGGGCAAGAAGACCGCAGAACGGCTGCTGCTCGAGTTGCAAGGCAAGTTCAGCGTCACCGGTACGAGTTCCGCGCATGGCAGCGCGACATCTTCCGACAGCAGCGACATCGCCAACGCCCTGCTGGCACTGGGATACAACGAGAAAGAAGCCGACTGGGCCGCCAAGCAACTCCCCAAAGAAATCAGCGTCTCCGACGGTATCCGCCAAGCACTTAAGTTATTATCCAAAGCATAGGGCATCTGTAAAAACGGTAACATCGCGTTGCTAACAAGGAGACGATCATGGGATTGGCTGAAATCGTGCAGGAACAAATCAAGGCTCTGCCGGAAGGTCAGGTGAAAGAAGTGCTGGATTTCATCGGCTACCTCAAGTCGCGCCAAGAACAAACTCAGTGGAACGACCTGATGCTGGCTCAAGAAAAATCGCTCGCCGCAGTGTGGGACAACCTCGATGACGAGGTGTGGAATCATGTTTAAAGCTGGCGCGTTAGTGCTACTGCCTTTTCCGTATTCCGATACTTCAACAACCAAACGTCGCCCCGTGTTGGCGCTAACCTCGCCAGACGAATATGGTGACTTCATCGGCATGGCCGTCAGTTCTCGTTCTCACCATATCAATGCCATCCCTCTGCAAAATGATTCGCTCGCACAAGGCCAACTTCCCAAACCCAGTTGGATCAGAACTGATCGCGTAGTAACACTAAACGCCAGCCTGATAAGAAAAGTGTTTGCACAAACCAACTCCGAAATTCACCGTCAGGCAGTTAGTGGCCTGTGTGAAATGCTGCATAAACAAATTTCTCATCCATGATCCAGAACGACGACCTTTCCTCTGCCCCCCGCGTCATCTCCGCCGCACCAGCCTCCGCGCAGGAGGAAGCACTAGAACGCGCGCTGCGCCCCAAGCTGCTGGACGAATATGTCGGGCAGGAGAAGATACGCGGGCAACTGGAAATTTTTATTGAGGCGGCACGCAAGCGCAAAGAGCCGCTCGATCACGTGCTGCTGTTCGGCCCGCCGGGCTTGGGCAAGACCACGCTGGCGCACATCATCTCGCGCGAAATGGGCGTGAACCTGCGCCAGACTTCGGGGCCGGTGCTGGAGCGCGCGGGCGACCTCGCCGCCCTGCTCACCAACCTTGAACCCAACGACGTTTTGTTCATCGACGAAATACACCGTCTGTCTCCGGTGGTGGAAGAAATTCTCTACCCCGCGCTGGAGGATTACCAGATCGACATCATGATCGGCGAAGGGCCTGCGGCGCGCTCGGTGAAGCTCGACCTGCCGCCGTTCACGCTGGTGGGTGCGACCACCAGAGCCGGTATGCTAACCAACCCGCTGCGCGACCGTTTCGGCATCGTGGCGCGGCTGGAGTTTTACACGCCGGAAGAATTGCAGCGCATCGTCACCCGCTCCGCCGCGCTGCTGGATCTGCCCATCTCGCCCGACGGCGCACTCGAAATCGCCAAGCGTTCGCGCGGCACGCCGCGTATCGCCAACCGCCTGCTGCGCCGCGTGCGCGACTACGCCGATGTGCGCGCCGACGGCAAAGCCACGCGCGAAGTCGCCGATGCCGCGCTCTCGATGCTGGACGTGGATGCCTTAGGGCTGGATTTGATGGACAGAAAACTGCTGCTCGCCGTGATCGAAAAATTCATGGGCGGCCCTGTCGGCGTGGACAACCTCGCCGCCGCCATCGGCGAAGAACGCGACACCATCGAAGATGTGCTGGAACCCTATCTGATCCAGCAAGGCTACCTGCACCGCACCCCGCGCGGCCGCATCGCCACCGCCAATGCCTACCAGCATTTCGGACTGGCGCAGCCGCGCAATGTACACAACAAGGAGTTGTGGGATGAGTAAGCAACACAAAATATTTTCGTGGCCGGTGCGCGTTTATTATCAGGACACGGATGCGGGCGGCGTGGTGTATCACGCCAACTATGTGAACTTCATGGAGCGCGCGCGCACCGAGTGGCTGCGCACGTTCGGCTATAGCAATGCGGGCATGATGAAGGAATTGGGTGTGATGTTCGTGGTGCGCTCGATGAAGGTGGATTACCTGCGCCCCGCGCTGCTCGACGATCTGCTGACCGTGACCGCATTGGTGAAAGAGATCGGGCGCAGTCGCGTGACGCTGCTGCAAACCGTATCGCGCGGCGAAGAGTTGTTGACCGAGGGCGAGCGCCCTCTGGTGTGCGTGACAGCCGATGCTTTTAAACCGGTGAGCGTGCCCGACGTGTTGCGCAAACAATGGAGTTGATGCAATGAATGTAATACAGGATTTATCGTTTGTGCATTTGATCCAGAACGCCAGCGTGCTGGTGCAACTGGTGATGGGGCTGCTGTTGCTCGTCTCGCTGATGTCCTGGTGGTACATCTTTCTCAAAATGTTCACCGTGCGGCGCGCCGTCAAACAAAGCACGGCTTTCGAGGAGGCTTTCTGGGCCGACGCCGACCTCAACCATCTTTACCAGCAGGTAAAGAATGCGGGCGAACGGGCGGGCAGCATGGAGCGTATCTTCAGTGCCGGACTCAGCGAGTATGTGAAGCTGAAAAAGAAGAGCAGCGTGGACAACAATGCGGTGATGGACGGTACGCGCCGCGCCATGCGCGCCACCTACCAGCGCGAGATGGACCAGCTCGAATCGCATCTGTCGTTTCTGGCCACGGTCGGCTCGGTCAGCCCCTACGTCGGCCTGTTCGGCACGGTGTGGGGCATCATGAACGCGTTCCGCAGCTTGTCGAATGTGGGGCAGGCCACAAA
>JBBIJL010000158.1:0-5184 GCA_037446005.1 Gallionellaceae bacterium
CTTCTCCGCGATGATGATGGGCGGCACCATGAGGATGAAGGCGACGAGCATCACCGGCAGATACACCTGCCACTGATGCTGCGCGTCCAGCCCGTCGGCGCGCAGGATGAACGGCACCTGCATGAACACCGACATCAAAATCGCGTGCAGGGTGAACACGCCGAAGTCCATGCGCAGCAAATCTTTATTGCGCAGCACTTCTGCCAGCTTGCTGGTGTTGGCCTCGGTATCGGAATGGAAGCGCGTAATGCGCGGATTGGGAATGAACCACAACACCATCGCGATGGAAACGAAAGCCAGCACGCCGATCAGCTCGAACATGCCGGACATGCCGATGGTGCGGTACAACAGCGGCGACAGCACCATCGACACCGAGAACGTCACGCCGATGGTCATGCCGATCATCGCCATCGCCTTGGTGCGGTGCTCCTCGCGCGTAAGGTCGGCGGTCAGCGCCATCACCGCCGCGTTGATCGCCCCCGCGCCCTGAATCACCCGCCCGACGATGATCCAGTAAATATCGTCGGCACTCGCCGCGATGAGGCTGCCTGCCGCGAACATCAGCAGACCGACCACGATCACCGGCTTGCGCCCGAAACGATCCGACAACCAGCCCGCCGGAATCTGCAAAATCGCCTGCGTCAGCCCGTATGCACCCAACGCGACACCAATCAGAAAATGGCTTTCCCCGCCCGGCAACTTCTCGGCATACAAAGCAAAAATCGGCAGGATAATAAACAGGCCCAGCATGCGCAGGCCGTAGATACTCGCCAAGCCAATACTGGCGCGGCGCTCGAAAGGGGTCATTGCGGAATCTGATGCGGACATGAAACGAAAACGGGTGATTTCGGAAGGCGCGTATCTTAACAGGTCAGCTCACAACCCAACAGCGAAGCCCTTATCCCGAGGCTGGATAATTCCGCCGCTGGTGCATGCAGTGATAGACGAGGCAATCGCCCGTTTCGGCATGACGCACAAAAATCAGCGTGAATGGTGTATGCGAACCAACAGGCAGTTCGCGCGTACCTGCGACCACACCGGAGCGGCCAGAAACTGGAATTGGATTAGCGATCAAGGAAAGTGCGGCGGCTTCAACTTCCCGGCGCATACGCCGGGCTGCTACAGGATTACGTTCGGCGTACCACGCGAGAGACTCGGCGAGTTCCGCAATAGCTTCGGGATGCCACTCAAGCTGCTTTCTTTTTGCCACGACCATAAGAGTGCATCATCTGATCGAGCTGTTGCATCGCATCCTCATGGGCGATACGCTTATTTGTTTGCATTCTGGAAGTGACTGCATTAACGGCATGCTCGGTCGCCTCAAAGCCATCGCGCAACACATGCTTGAGCACACTTCTGGGCGAACGCCCTGCGGCTTGAGCCAGCTTTTCCAAACGGCGCGTATCTGTTTGGGATAAGGTGAGCGAATCCATGTTATTCCTCCGTGTTGCGGCGAAGTATAACTTACCGAGGCAACTTATTGTGCCGCCGAGACTTCCCTATCTGGTGTTTTACGTCGAGACTGAGCGGCAGACCAATATCTGGCGCGTACCGCATGGCAGCCGCGATATTCCGATTTGGTTACAAGACGAAGAATGACTGAATCTAGCGGATAAAGGGACTTTAGCTTTGCCGCAATCTGCTGCCGTACATCCCGCCCTTACTCGTCCTTGGCAACCGCCATCAAATTACTCAGACTCCTGCACCTCACACAAAACGGGAAGTAATGCCGGGTTGGGAAAGCCCCGGTTTTCGCGTATATTGTCCAGTCGCTTTTCTACACCACTACCCATATGGAATACATCAAAATTCGCGGTGCGCGCACCCACAATCTGAAGAACATTAGTCTCGATCTGCCGCGCAATCAGTTGGTGGTGATTACCGGTTTGTCCGGCTCGGGCAAGTCCTCACTCGCTTTCGATACGCTATATGCCGAGGGGCAGCGACGGTATGTAGAGTCGCTGTCGGCGTATGCGCGGCAATTTTTGCAGTTGATGGAAAAGCCGGATGTCGATCTGATTGAAGGCCTCTCCCCCGCGATTGCCATCGAGCAGAAGGCGACTTCGCACAACCCGCGCTCGACGGTGGGCACGGTGACCGAGATCCACGATTATTTGCGTTTGCTGTTTGCGCGGGCGGGCGATCCGTTTTGTCCGCAGCATGACATCGTATTGCAGGCGCAGTCGGTGGGGCAGATGGTGGATCATGTGCTTGCATTGCCGGAAGGTACCAAGGTGATGATCCTGTCGCCGATCGTGGTGGAGCGCAAAGGCGAGCAGGAGGATCTGTTCGACGAGTTGCGCGCGCAGGGGTTTGTGCGGCTGCGCGTGAACGGCAAAATCTGCGAGATGGATAATTTGCCCAAGTTGGCCAAGAACCAGAAGCACACTATCGAGATTGTGGTGGACAGGTTGAAAGTGGCCGCTGACATCAAACAGCGTTTGGCGGAATCATTTGAAACAGCGTTGCGCCATGCTGACGGACGCGCGCTGGCGGTGGAGATGGACTCGGGCAAGGAGCATTTGTTCTCGGCCAAGTTCGCCTGCCCGATTTGCAATTACTCGCTGCAAGAACTGGAGCCGCGCCTGTTCTCGTTCAACAGCCCGATGGGCGCATGCCCGAAGTGCGATGGCTTGGGCGTGATCTCGTTCTTTGATCCGGCACGCATCGTGGCTTTTCCGTCGCTCTCGTTGAGCGGCGGCGCGATCAAAGGGTGGGATAGGCGCAACCAGTTGTATTACCAGTTGCTGGATAGCTTGGCGAAGCATTACGACTTCGATCTGGAGCAGTCATTCGAGACGCTGCCGGAGAAGGTGCAGCAGGTGGTGCTGTACGGTAGCGGGCGCGAAGAGATCCTCTTCACTTACTTGAACGAGCGCGGCAAGAAAATGCAGCGTGAACATTCCTTCGAGGGCATCGTTAATAATTTTGAGCGGCGCTACAAAGAGACGGATTCGCCCACGGTACGTGAGGAGCTGGCGAAGTATCTGAACTCTTGCTCGTGCCCCGAGTGCAAAGGCACGCGCCTGCGCGAGGAGGCGCGCCATGTGCGCGTGGCCGACAAGACAATCTATCAGCTCAGTGCGTTGCCGCTGAAGCAGGCGCTGACTTTTTTCCAAGGCGTGTCGTTGCCCGGCAACAAACAGGCCATCGCGGAGAAGATCGTGCTGGAGATTGCCAGCCGCCTGACCTTCCTCAACAACGTGGGCTTGGATTATCTGTCGCTGGAGCGCTCGGCCGAGACGCTCTCGGGTGGCGAGGCGCAACGCATCCGACTGGCCTCGCAGATCGGCTCTGGCCTCACCGGGGTGATGTATGTGCTGGACGAGCCTTCCATCGGCCTGCATCAACGCGACAACGACCGCTTGCTGGATACATTGAAGCGTCTGCGCGACATGGGCAACAGTGTGATCGTGGTGGAGCATGACGAGGACGCCATTCTCACCGCCGACTATGTGGTGGATATGGGGCCGGGCGCGGGTGAGCATGGCGGCACAGTCATCGCGCAAGGCACGCCAAAAGAAGTGATCGCCAACCCGCAATCGCTTACCGGCGATTACCTCTCGGGACGGCGCCGTATCGAACCGCCGCAGACTTACCGCAAGCCGGATGCCGAGCGCCATCTGCGCATCATCGGCGCCAGCGGCAACAACCTGAAAGATGTGACGCTCGACCTGCCGGTGGGCTTGCTCACCTGCATCGCCGGAGTATCCGGTTCGGGTAAGTCCACACTCATCAACGACACGCTCTACAACGCTGTGGCGAAACACTTGTACGGCAGCAATGCCGAACCTGCGCCGTATCGCGAGATCGAGGGTCTGGAATTTTTCGACAAGGTCATCAACGTCGATCAATCGCCGATCGGGCGCACGCCGCGCTCCAACCCAGCAACTTACACCGGGCTGTTCACGCCGATACGCGATCTGTTCTCCGGCGTGCCGACTGCGCGCGAGCGCGGTTACGGGCCGGGACGTTTCTCGTTCAACGTGAAGGGCGGACGCTGCGAGTCATGCCAGGGCGACGGTGTCATCAAGGTGGAGATGCACTTCTTGCCGGACGTATATGTGCCGTGCGACGTGTGCCACGGCCACCGCTACAACCGCGAAACCTTGGAGGTGTTGTATAAAGGCAAGAACATCCATCAGGTGTTGAATATGACGGTGGAAACCGCATACGAATTCTTCAAGGCCGTGCCCATCATCGCGCGCAAGCTGCAAACATTGCTGGACGTGGGATTGGGTTACATCACGCTGGGACAGAGCGCCACGACACTTTCCGGCGGCGAGGCGCAACGCGTGAAGTTGTCGCTGGAATTGTCCAAGCGCGATACGGGACGCACACTCTATATCCTCGACGAGCCCACCACAGGTCTTCACTTCCACGACATCGACATGCTGCTCAAGGTCATCCACAAGTTGCGCGATCAGGGCAACACGGTAGTGGTGATCGAGCACAATCTGGATGTGATCAAAACGGCAGATTGGGTAATCGACTTGGGCCCGGAAGGCGGCGACGGTGGCGGCCTCATCGTGGCGCAAGGCACGCCCAAAAACATTGCGGCGAACAAGAACAGCGTGACGGGGCCGTATTTGAAGAAGCTGCTGCGCTAGAACCGAAATCACACCCGAAAGTATCGCCAGATATTTCTGGATTCGGAAAACAATAAGGCCGGGATAACCCGGCCTTATTTGTTATTGGCTGCGACGAGTTGTAGCTTACTCGTCTGCGACTTCTACTGGTTGTGCATCGGCCGGACGATCCATCAGTTCAACCAGTGCCATCGGAGCATTGTCGCCCTTGCGGAAACCGAATTTCAGAATGCGCGAGTAGCCGCCGTTACGAGCAGCGTAACGGGGACCGAGTTCGTCGAACAGCTTGGTGACGATTTCGCGGTCGCGCAGACGGGCAAAAGCCAGACGACGGTTAGACAAGCTTGGTGTCTTGCCCAGTGTCAGGATGGGTTCTGCCACGCGACGCAGTTCTTTTGCTTTTGGCAAAGTCGTCTTGATGACTTCGTGACGCAACAGGGAAACGGTCATGTTGCGCAGCATAGCCAGACGGTGGCTGCTGGAGCGATTGAGTTTTCTGAGACCTAAACGGTGACGCATGATTATCCTTTCGTACTGCTCTTAACTATTCTGGCTTACTTCTCTGCTGTTGCAGGCCAGTTTTCCAATTTCATAC
>JBBIJL010000159.1:0-5184 GCA_037446005.1 Gallionellaceae bacterium
ACTATCCGTTTCTACTTACTAACTGGCAGGCCAGGAGGGTCTCGAACCCCCAACCCTCGGTTTTGGAGACCGATACTCTACCAATTGAGCTACTGGCCTATTAACCTTACAAATGACAACGGCGGAGCGAACATGTTCGCCCCGCCAGAGTCGCTAACTATTACTCAACGATCTTGGCAACCACACCCGCGCCGACGGTACGACCACCTTCGCGGATCGCGAAGCGCAGACCTTCTTCCATCGCGATCGGGGCGATCAGGTTGACGGTCACAGAGACGTTGTCGCCTGGCATCACCATTTCGGTGCCGGCTGGCAGTTCAACTGCGCCGGTCACGTCGGTGGTACGGAAGTAGAACTGAGGACGGTAGCCTTGGAAGAATGGTGTGTGACGACCACCTTCGTCTTTGCCCAGCACGTAGATCTCAGCAGTGAACTTGGTGTGCGGGGTGATGGTGCCAGGCTTGGCCAACACTTGACCACGCTCAACTTCTTCACGCTTGGTACCGCGCAGCAGTACGCCGACGTTGTCACCCGCTTGACCTTGATCCAGCAGCTTGCGGAACATTTCCACGCCGGTGCAGGTTGTCTTCAGGGTTGGCTTCAGACCAACGATTTCGATTTCTTCGCCGACCTTGATGATGCCGCGCTCTACACGACCAGTCACCACGGTACCGCGACCAGAGATGGAGAATACGTCTTCAACTGGCATCAGGAAGGTGCCGTCCAGTGCGCGCTCAGGTTGAGGGATGTAGGAGTCCAGTGCATCAGCCAAGCGGAAGATTGCGGGCTCGCCCAGGTCGCCTTGGTCGCCTTCAACAGCCTTCAGTGCGGAACCCTTGATGATGGGGATATCGTCGCCGGGGAAGTCGTACTTGGAGAGCAGTTCGCGGATTTCCATTTCTACGAGTTCGAGCAGTTCTGCATCATCAACCATGTCGCACTTGTTCATGAACACGATGATGTAAGGAACGCCAACTTGGCGGGCCAGCAGGATGTGCTCGCGAGTCTGAGGCATCGGGCCGTCAGCTGCGGATACAACCAGGATCGCGCCGTCCATTTGGGCTGCGCCGGTAATCATGTTCTTAACGTAGTCGGCGTGGCCCGGGCAGTCAACGTGCGCGTAGTGGCGGGTTGCTGTTTCGTATTCAACGTGTGCGGTGTTGATGGTAATACCGCGCGCTTTTTCTTCCGGCGCCGCGTCGATTTGGTCGTAAGCCTTGGCTTCGCCGCCGAACTTCTTGGACAGTACGGTGGTGATCGCCGCTGTCAGGGTGGTTTTGCCGTGGTCAACGTGACCAATCGTGCCCACGTTTACGTGCGGCTTTGTACGTTCAAATTTGCTCTTTGCCATTTTTAGCTCTCCAGTATCTTTAGATAAATCGGAAATTATTTCTTGTTCATGATTGCTTCGGCGACATTCCGAGGCGCTTCAGTGTAATGCTTGAATTCCATCGTATAAGTTGCACGACCCTGGGTAGCAGAGCGCAACGAAGTGGAATAACCAAACATTTCGGACAAAGGAACTTCTGCCTTGACCGTTTTGCCGCCACCGATCATGTCATCCATACCTTGCACCATACCGCGACGCGACGACAAATCACCCATCACAGTACCCGTGTAGTCTTCAGGAGTCTCGACTTCAACAGACATCATCGGCTCCAGCAACACTGGGTTAGCCTTGCGCATACCATCCTTGAACGCCATGGAAGCCGCCATCTTAAAGGCGTTTTCATTGGAATCCACGTCATGGTAAGAACCGTCGAACAGCGTGACCTTGACGTCCACAACTGGGAAGCCAGCCAACACGCCGTTAGGCAGCGACTCGCGCAAACCCTTTTCTACCGCAGGGATAAATTCGCGGGGAACCGTACCGCCCTTGATCGCATCAACAAATTCAAAGCCTTTACCTGCCTCGTTCGGCTCCATCTTGATCCACACGTGACCGTACTGACCACGACCACCGGTTTGCTTGGCGTACTTACCTTCCACTTCCACCGCCTTGCGGATCGCTTCGCGGTAAGCAACTTGAGGCGCACCCACGTTAGCTTCAACGCCGAATTCGCGCTTCATGCGGTCAACCAGAATTTCCAGGTGCAATTCGCCCATACCGGACATAATGGTCTGGCCGGATTCTTCGTCAGTACGCACGCGGAACGAAGGATCTTCCGCAGCCAGACGACCCAGCGCGATACCCATCTTCTCTTGGTCAGCCTTGGTCTTAGGCTCAACAGCCACGTGAATCACAGGCTCAGGGAATACCATGCGCTCAAGGATGATCGCCTTGTTCGGGTCACACAGCGATTCGCCGGTGGTCACATCTTTCAAACCGATACATGCGGCGATGTCGCCCGCCAGAATCTCGTCAACTTCTTGGCGCTCGTTCGCGTGCATCTGCACGATACGACCGATGCGTTCTTTCTTGCCGCGAATCGGGTTGTAAACCGTATCGCCCTTCTTCAACACACCGGAATAGACGCGCACGAAAGTCAATTGCCCCACGAACGGGTCGGTCATCAGCTTGAACGCCAACGCAGAGAAACTCTCGTTATCGTCAGCCTTGCGGGAAGCGGGAACGCCCTCTTCGGTTTCGCCCGTCACATCGGGAATATCAACCGGCGACGGCAAGAACATAATGACCGCATCCAGCATACGCTGCACACCCTTGTTCTTGAACGCGGAGCCGCACAACATCGGCTGAATTTCACAAGCGATAGTACGCTGACGAATACCAGCGATAATTTGCTCTTCGGTCAGATCACCGTTTTCGAGGTAATGGTTCATCATCTCCTCGGATGCCTCGGCGGCAGTCTCGACCATCTTGCCACGCCATTCTTTGGCAGTTTCCAGCAAGTCGGCAGGAATCTCTTTGTACTCGAACTTCATCCCTTGGGAAGCTTCATCCCAGATGATCGCCTTCATCTTGATCAGATCGACGACACCAACGAAATTCTCTTCCGCGCCGATAGGAATGACCAGCGGCACAGGATTAGCGCGCAGGCGGGTCTGCATCTGCGTAACCACCTTGAAGAAGTTCGCACCGGTACGGTCCATCTTGTTGACGAACGCCAAGCGGGGCACCTTGTACTTGTTGGCCTGACGCCAAACCGTTTCAGACTGGGGCTGCACACCACCTACCGCGCAATACACCATGCAAGCGCCGTCCAGCACGCGCATAGAGCGCTCGACTTCAATGGTGAAGTCCACGTGCCCCGGGGTGTCGATGATGTTGAAGCGATGCTCTGGGTAGGAATTATCCATCCCCTTCCAGAAACAGGTGGTCGCCGCGGAAGTGATGGTAATACCACGCTCCTGCTCTTGCTCCATCCAGTCCATCGTAGCCGCACCGTCGTGCACCTCACCGATTTTATGACTCACACCTGTGTAGAACAGAATGCGCTCAGTGGTCGTAGTCTTGCCCGCATCAATGTGCGCGCTAATGCCGATATTGCGATAACGTTGGATTGGAGTTTTGCGTGCCACGATAAATTACCTAACTTAAAAGTCTTATTAGAAACGGAAATGCGAGAATGCCTTGTTGGCTTCAGCCATACGATGCACTTCCTCACGCTTCTTCACTGCACCGCCGCGACCTTCGGACGCATCGATTAGCTCGCCCGCCAAACGCATACCCATGGACTTTTCACCGCGCTTGCGTGCGGACTCTTTCAACCAGCGCATCGCCAGCGCCATACGGCGGGAAGGACGAACCTCCACTGGAACCTGATAGTTTGCACCACCCACGCGACGGCTCTTAACTTCAACCTGCGGCTTCGCATTGCTCAGCGCCTGATTGAAAACCTCGATCGGATCCTTGCCGCTCTTTTTGGCAACCTGCTCCATCGCGCCGTAAAGAATGCGCTCAGCCACGGACTTCTTGCCCGCCGTCATCAGCACGTTAACGAACTTGGACAAATCCTGATTACCGAACTTTGGATCCGGCAGAACTTCGCGCTTAGGTACTTCTCTACGTCTTGGCATATCAAACCTCGAATATTTTAACTAACTAAAGAACAATGATGCGACTCGCCTTAAGCTTTCTTAGGACGCTTCGCACCATACTTGGAACGGGACTGCTTACGATCTTTAACGCCCGCCGTATCCAGACTACCGCGCACCATGTGGTAACGCACACCCGGCAAGTCCTTGACACGACCACCACGCAACAACACAACACTGTGCTCTTGCAGGTTATGGCCCTCACCACCAATGTAGGAGATCACCTCGAAGCCATTGGTCAAACGCACCTTGGCAACTTTACGCAAAGCCGAGTTCGGCTTTTTCGGAGTGGTAGTGTAAACACGAGTACATACTCCGCGCTTCTGGGGACTACCTGCAAGCGCAGGCACCTTGCTTTTAGTAATTTCAGCAGAACGGGGCTTGCGCACTAACTGGTTAATCGTTGGCATTTTATGGTTCCTAAAAACTCTATTTAATCAATAAGCTGTAAAAATATCCGTCCCAGAAAAATACACAACCACTTTGCCGAGACGACTAAAAAGACCGCGCATTCTATTGATGAACACGCGGACTGTCAAGCTAACTAAACACTTCCTTCCGCTGCGGTCTGGGCGTCTGCATCAACCAAGCCGGATCCTGCCGCTATGTCGATGCCTTGACGTTGCTTGCGGCGTGTCGTGTGGTAAGCCAACCCCGTACCTGCCGGAATCAAACGACCCACAATCACGTTTTCCTTCAAGCCACGCAGATCGTCCTTCTTGCCCATAATGGCCGCTTCGGTCAACACGCGCGTCGTTTCTTGGAAGGAGGCGGCGGAGATGAACGAATCAGTAGACAAGGATGCCTTAGTAATACCCAGCAACATGAATTGGAAAGAAGCTGGTTGCTTGCCTTCTGCCTCCACGCGCTCGTTCTCGATCAACAACTCGGCACGTTCGACTTGTTCCTTCGGAATGAAGGTTGTATCACCCTCATCCAGAATCTGCACACGACGCAGCATCTGACGCACGATCACTTCGATATGCTTGTCGTTGATCTTCACGCCCTGCAAACGGTATACGTCCTGCACCTCGTCGGTGATGTAGCGTGCCAGCGCTTCGATACCCAGCAAACGCAGAATATCGTGCGGATCGGCCGGACCGTCCACAATCATTTCCCCCTGATTCACCACTTGGCCGTCATGCACCAGCACATGCTTGTCCTTGGTAATCAGGAACTCATGAGCCT
>JBBIJL010000160.1:0-5178 GCA_037446005.1 Gallionellaceae bacterium
TCAACCGTAAGGAACCTCCGGCACAAATAAAAATCGGCAGCCTGATTGGCTGCCGATTTTTTTACTTGCGAAACATTTACGACAGTTGCTGCAACAACGATTCTGCCGTCTCGCGCTGCGTTGCATCACCATCGCGCACGACCTCTTCCAGAATTTCGCGCGCGCCGGCCTGATCGCCCATTTCCTGATAGGCCTTGGCCAGATCCAGTTTGGTTGCCACCTCTTGCCAATGCTCGTCCTTGGGTTCGCTTGCTGTCGATGCAGCAGGTGCGGCGAAGTCATCCAGATTCAGGCTGATCTCGCTCAAGCCCACATCTTTTACCGGTGCGGGCGCCGCAGCCGGCTCCGGTTTTTCTTCGGTCGGGAAGTCAATGGTGAAAGCCATCCCCTGATCCGCATCGGCGGCGGCTTGAGCCGGAGCCGGTGCAGTCACGGGCGCATGCGTCGAAGTCACATCGAACACCAAATCATCCAGATTCAATGCAGGAGCCTCTTCAACCGGAATATCCGGCACAACAGCAGGCGCCTCCTGCTGAATTTCCTGCACGTTAAAGTCCATTGCGGGAATGTCGAACTTCGGTTCTTCATGCGCACTCTCTTGTTGCGGCGCAGGCACCGTCCCTGTCACGTCAAAATCCATCGCGGGAACTTCAAACTTGGCCTCCTCGACCACTGCGGCTTTGACGCCGGGATGAGTGCTCGTTACATCAAAGTCCATCGGTGCCTCTTGGGCCGCGCGTAGTTCAGACGCGGACATGATGACAGTCTTCTCGCTGGCGGAAACGTCATCTTCCATTTCGTTGTGAATATCGAATGCCGGTGCAGGCGCAGCCTCGCTTCCACCGAAGCCCAAATCGAAATCGACTGCCGGCATTGCCACATCCTCAGCGGGAGCACTGGCCACAGGCGCATTGTCACTGCTGCCGCCGTACAAAGAATTATTGGGTTCAAGCTCGCGCCCCATCGCGCAGGCTTGCTCCCATGCCGACGCATCGCCGGAGTCTTTGATTTCCAGCGCGTAGATGTAGAACGATTTGGTATCTTTGCGGTTCGCATAGATGGACAGCAACTTCAGTTTGACCGGATTATTGGAAGGATCTTTGTGCAGCGCTTCCTTCAATACCTCTTCCGCTTGTACATCGCGGCCAAAATTCAGGAACAGATCCGCTTCGCCGATCGGATCAACTTCATCCACATCCACCGCAGATGCCGGAGCTGCCGCAGCCGCGTTGGTGAAATCGCCGGTCTCTGGAGACGGCATCACTGGTGCCGCGATCCGTCCCGTGGCGCCGCCGACTTCTTCCGCAGCGGAGACTTCTTTTTTCTTGCCGCCATTCTTGGCACGGCGGAACAGCACGAATCCCAAGCCGCCCAGACCGAGCAATGCTGCGGCTCCGCCGCCGAGATAGATCGGGTTCCCCAATACTTCGTCAACCAACGAAGGCGGCGGCGCAACAACTTTAGGCGCGACCAGCTTTGGTTTCGGCTTCGCCACCGCCGCACTGCTCGCGGCCGCAACTGCTGAGGCGGAAACAACAGATGAGGCAACCAGCGGAACCACACTTGCCGGAGCGGATGCAGCACCCTGCGCGGCCTTTGCCGCTGTTTGATTTTTCAACTCAACCAAGCGCTGCATGTCTTTGACACTTTTCTCCAGCAACGCGGTGCGCTGTTCTGCTTCTTTCAACGCTTTGGCTTTGGCGATGGCATCTTCTTCTTTGGCAATCGCTTTGTCTTGCGCTGACTTGCCTTTTCCGCCTGCGGCAGATTTGTCTCCGGGCGCATCTCCCTTGGACAGTTTCAAGACTTCTTTGGCCGTTTCTTTGGCGGCAGGAGTTTTTTCGGCAATCGATGTACTAATCTTGCCGGCTACTTCTTGCGTGGGACGCTGCTCCGCTACCGGCGCATTGGCGGCGGCCAGTTTCTGACGGTAGGCATTCCAATCCGCTACCTGAGCATGTACTTCCCTGACAGCTTCAGCTTGTTGCAACGCAGCCAAAGCCTCCGCTTCCGGCATGCGCAGGATCTTTCCGGTTCTCAGGCGATTCATATTTTTGCCGTCGAACGCCTCGGCATTGGCTCTGTAGAGAGCAACCAACATGCGCTCCAAACTGACATCGGCAGACTTGGTCTGGTTTGCAATTTTGCCCAATGTGTCGCCGCGTTTGACGCTAACCGGTGCGGGTACCGCATGGCTACTTTCAACTTTCTGCGTAACCGGAGCAGGGGCGGGGGCGGGAGCAACTTTTTCTTCTGCTTTGGCAACTTCCGCTGTTGCCGGGGGCAAGCTCACTGCTGGCTCGGCCGGCTTTGTCACTGCTACCGGGTTATCAAATTCCGCATCGGTCGCATGCGCAGGTGATACCGGCGCTGCTGCAGCTTGCGGAGTTGTTGCTGGAAGCGGGGCTGAAACAGCTTGAGGTGCAGCAATCACTTGCGGCACGGGCGCTACTGCCGGAGCCGGGGCGGCGACAGGCGCAGAGGCGACCACGGGAGCCACAACGACTGGCTCGATAGGTTTCACCGCGACCACGGCAGGTTGCTCTGCGACAAAACCGGGAGGATCCAGCAAGAAAGTATATTCGCGCAACAAGCGCCCCGACGACCAGCTCAACTCGATCAACAGACTCACAAATGGCTCATTGACGGGCTGCTCCGAAGTCGCCTTGATATATGAATCACCATTGGCACGAGTTTCAACATGAAACTTCAGTTTCGGCAGCGCATAGGGAAAATCAATCCCGGCACCTTTAAAAGCATCGGGGGATGCCAGACGGGCGTTGAGGCTGGATTTATCGGCTTTTTCCACTGCCACCAGTTCAATTTCAGCAACAAGCGGCTGCCCCAACGCAGAGGTTACGTTTATCCCGCCGAAACCCACCGCACTGGCCATCCCCGACCATACCAAACAGGCAAAATACCCTAACGCTTTCAGAAATGATTTCCGCACGCTGCCACCCTTTAAATTTTCCAGACGTTATTCAGATTAACATCATAGAGTTAGTGATGCAAGCTCACCTTCCCTCTAACTTCTTGCGTTAACCACCAGTTAAAAACAGGTTTTACCCTACATCATTCACTTGCCCAGCAATATCCGCAGCATGCGCCGCAACGGTTCCGCCGCTCCCCACAGCAACTGGTCGCCGCAAACGAAAGCGCTCACATATTCCGGCCCCAACTCCATCTTGCGCACGCGACCAACCGCCACGTCCAGCGTGCCAGTCACGGCAACCGGCGTCAGTTCGCGCACACTGATACTGCGCTCGTTCGGCACGAACTTGACCCAAGGATTGCCGCCCTTGATGAGCGCTTCGATCTCGCTCAACGGCACATCCTTGTTCAACTTCAGGGTCAGCGCCAGACTGTGGCAACGCATCGCACCGATACGCACGCACAAACCGTCCACCGGGATGCGTTGCACCGTGCCCAGTATCTTGTTGACCTCGGCGCAGCCCTTCCACTCTTCCTTGGACTGACCGTTATCGAGTTGCTTGTCGATCCAAGGAATCAGACTGCCCGCCAGCGGCGCGCCGAAGTTTTCGGTCGGCATGTCGGCCGAACGCAGCTTTTCCGCCAAGCGGCGGTCGATTTCCAGAATCGGCGATTTCGGGTCGGCCAGCAGGTCGGCCACGCAAGCGTGCGCCACGCCCATCTGGTTCAGCAGTTCGCGCATGTTCTGCGCACCCGCGCCGGATGCGGCCTGATAGGTCATGGACGATACCCACTCCACCAGTCCGGCATGGAACAACCCACCCAATCCCATCAACAGGATGCTGTTGGTGCAGTTGCCGCCGATGAAATTCTTGCCGCCGCTCGCCAGTGATCTCTTGATGAGGTCAAGATTGACCGGATCGAGGATGATGACCGCATCATCTTCCATGCGCAGCGTGGAAGCCGCGTCGATCCAGTAACCCTGCCAACCAGAAGCACGCAGCTTGGGGAATATCTCGGTGGTGTAATCGCCGCCCTGGCAGGAGATGATGGCATCCATCGCTTGCAGTTCGCTCAAGTCATACGCATCCTTGAGTGGCACGCCGCGACCTTCGGCAGGAGCAACGCCCCCTGCATTCGAGGTGGTGAAAAACACCGCCTCGATCAGATCGAAATCCTTTTCTTCGCGCATGCGCTGCATGAGCACCGAGCCCACCATACCGCGCCAACCGATCAAACCAACTTTCATAATTCTCTCCGTAGGGTGGGTTAGCGTAGCGTAACCCACCAAGCAATCGTTGGGTTACGCCGCCAGCGGCTAACCCAACCTACATTTATCTTACAGCGCGGCCACCACCGCATCGCCCATCGCCGCGCAACCGATCTTCTGCTTGCCCTCTTCATAGATGTCGCCCGTACGCAGGCCTTGCTGCAACACTTTGCGCACTGCGGCTTCGATGCGTTGCGCGATGTCCGTGCGGCCGAAGGTGTATTGCATCATCATCGCCACCGACAAGATCGTCGCCAACGGATTAGCGATGTCTTTGCCCGCGATGTCTGGTGCAGAACCGTGGCACGGTTCATACAGCCCCTTGTTGTTCGAGTCCAACGAAGCCGATGGCAACATGCCGATAGAACCGGTCAGCATCGACGCTTCGTCCGACAGGATGTCACCGAAGATGTTGCCGGTCAGGATCACGTCGAACTGTTTGGGCGCGCGCACCAACTGCATCGCCGCATTGTCCACATACATATGTTCAAGCTTCACGGAAGGGTAGACCGCGTTCATGGCCGTCACGAAGATGACCGGAATCTTGCGCCGGTCAGGGTTGGCCTTGAGCCGTCTGCACACCTCGTGGCCACTCAAACCAGGCATCATCACATCAAGCAGAATCAGATCAGGTGGATCTTCAGAGTAGACAATCTTGATCGCTTTCTCACCATTGGATGCCACCTTGATGTCATAAGTCTCATCCAGAATGGCCACCAGAAGCTCAATGTTCTCAGGAACATCGTCGGCAATCAGAATCGTCTGACGTTGACGCAAATCGGACATAAGCGAGCTCCTCAAGTAGAACCAAATTTCACAGACAGATATCCAGTTGCTTGGCCAGGATTGCCAGGTCCCGAATGGCGTCATCGTAGTGGTATTGTGCGGCATGGTGGGCCACGGCACGCGCCAACTCCACACCATCTTGCCCCACCATGAGCCGAGACAACTCTGCCGCATTTCGACTGGCCTTGGCA
>JBBIJL010000161.1:0-5084 GCA_037446005.1 Gallionellaceae bacterium
AACTTCGAGTATCAGGCACGAGAGGTCACACTACGTATAGAGCAACGGCTTGGCGCTTACGAGCAAGTTTTGCGCGGTGCCAGGGGGTTATATGCCGCCTCGAAAAGTGTTGGACGAAATGAATTCCGCGACTACGTAGCCACGCTGGAATTGGCAAAAAATTATCCGGGCATTCAGGCAATCGGATTTTCGCAAATTATCCTGCCCTCTCTCAAAGCCGCCCATATCGAAACTATGCGCAGGCAAGGCTTCCCCGGCTACACCCTCTACCCGAATGGCAAGCGCGACCTCTACACCTCCGTCATTTATCTTGAGCCGTATTCCGGACGCAATCTGCGCGCATTGGGGTATGACATGTATTCTGAAAAAACGCGCCGCACCGCCATGGAGCAGGCGCGCGATCTGGAGCAATCATCCATGTCGGGCAAAGTCAAACTGGTGCAGGAAGATGAGCGCGAAGTGCAATCCGGTTTTCTGATGTATCTGCCGGTGTACCGCAACGGTGACTCGCATGAAACTGAGGCAGAGCGCCGCGCCAATATCATCGGCTGGGTCAATGCGACGTTCCGCATGGACGACCTGATGAACGGCATCCTCGGCGAGCAGATTCACAATTTTGATCTTGAAATTTTCGATGGCGAAGCCGTGACGCCGGAAATGAAAATGTATGACAGCCGACCGAGCATGACTCATATCGGTACGCCGTTATTTAGCGCCTCCCGCCGTATCGAAACCATCGGCCATGTCTGGACAATCAAACTGCACTCCTTACAAAACTTTGAAGCGAAGATCGACACCGGACGAGTCGCCATCGTGCGAATCGGCGGCTTGCTGATAAGCATGCTGCTAGCGCTACTGGTCTGGCAGTTGGCCAGCGGACGGGCGCGCGCGCTCAAACTGGCGCAGGACATGACCCGCGAATTGCGTGAGAGCGAAGAACAGCTCAAAGAAGCTCAACGCATGGCGCACATCGGCAGCTGGGAACTGGACATCGCGAGCGACACCCTCACTTGGTCGGACGAAATCTATCGAATTTTTGAAATCGACCATGCCTCTTTTGCAGCTTCTTATGATGCTTTTTTGAATGCCATACACCCGGAAGACCGCGAGCGGGTGGACAGCGCATTTAAAAATTCGGTCAACGACCATATACCTTACAGCATCGGACACCGCCTGCTTTTTCCCGATGGCAGAATCAAGTTCGTCCACGAAAAAGGCGAAACTTTTTATGATGCGGAAGGGCTGGCCATCCGCTCCATGGGTACAGTACAGGACATTACCGAACAGAAACTCACGCAAGAACGCATCGAGCACATGGCGCATTACGATGCGCTGACCAATCTGCCCAACCGGGCTTTGTTCTACGACCGCCTGCGGCAAGCGCTGTCGGTCGCGAGACGCCACGAGGGCGGCCTGACGCTACTGTACATGGACTTGGATGGGTTCAAGCAAGTGAACGACACGCAAGGGCATCATGCCGGAGATTTGTTATTGATCGACGTGGCGAAACGCCTGACCCAGTGCGTCAGAGAGAGCGATACCGTGTCGCGTCTGGGCGGAGACGAATTCACCATCATCCTCAACGAAACGCACGAATATGATGATGTCGTGGAAGTCGCGCAAAAAATCATTGCAGCCATGTCTGCTCCATTTGATCTTGAAGGAAACGAAACGCGTATCGGCATCAGCATCGGCATCGCGCGTTATTCGGAAGAAGCGAGCGACGAGGATTCGCTAGTGCAGCTCGCGGACAAGTCTATGTACGACGCAAAACTGGCGGGCAAAAACACCTACCGGATCGGAGTGGCTTGAGACGTTCGCCTGCCCGGCCGAAAATAATCCCGGTTGTCGTAATACGCTTCCTGCTCGTTGTCCGCCGACCAGCCCGGTATGCCCAGCAACGGCACCGGAGTGAGTTCGCGGGTATCCAGACATTTTGACGGATCATTCAGATACGCCGCCACACGCTCATCCAGATGTCGCACTCTTTGCGGCAACGGCCAATCGAAAAACTCGGCAGCCACCTGCAACACCAAGCCCTGCCCCGTCATCCCGACATAAGGCTGCATGGCTTTTTCGTGCAGGCCGTGACCAAAAATATAGAAGCCCATCGCCGCGTTCACATCTTCACGGTGCGACCAGAACAATTCTTTCCATTTGAAATCGGCCATCAATCCGGACAATTCAACATCCGCACAAGCCACAATCACGCCGGACTCATCGAACAAGGTCGCCATGTCGCGCACACTGCCGCGCTGGGTTGCCAGAGGCGAACTTGCGTCGGTCAGCGCGCGGAAATGCCGCGCATTGATGGCCGCTTTGCTGCGCGGAAAGATCAGCCACACCAGCGCATTGAACAAATCGTGCAGATTGTTTGCGCGCGTCTGCACCTCGCCGCTCAGATAGCAGCGCGGTTCGTACTGGGCCTCAAAAGCCAGCTTGCCCAGCCCTTGCGCCACGAAACGCAGCGGCTTGCCGCTCTGTAGCGCAATTTCAGCCTGTCCGTCCAGCAGCGCGTTAAGCTTGTCCAGCGCCGGAAAAGATTCCACTCCAAGGCGCCGGAGCGCGGGATACAAAGGCTCGAACAAGGGCGATCCCAGCAGCACATCCCGATTCCATCGCAGTAATTTTTCCATGCACACAAGTGTAACCCACGCACCCTAAAATATTTTGCAGTGCTTCCTCGATAGAGCTTTATCACGCGCAAAAAAATGGCGTAAGATACACTCCAAACGAGGACACACTGTATCGATTCATCCAATCATTCACAGGGAGTTCAGCATGGCAAAGAAGAATGCGTTTTATGCTCAGTCCGGCGGCGTCACTGCCGTCATCAATGCCTCGGCCGCCGGCATCATTGAGACCGCGCGCAAACATAAAGACAAAATCGGCAAGGTGTATGCGGGACGCAACGGCATCATCGGCGCGCTCACCGAAGACCTGATCGACACCGGCAAGGAATCCGCCAAAGACATCGCCGCCTTGCGCCACACCCCCTCCGGTGCATTCGGCTCCTGCCGTTTCAAACTCAAAGGCTTGGAAGAAAACAAGCTCCAATACGAACGCCTGATCGAAGTCTTCAAGGCGCACAACATCGGCTACTTTTTCTACAACGGCGGCGGCGACTCTGCCGACACCTGCCTGAAAGTATCGCAACTCTCCGAAAAAATGGGTTACCCCTTGCAAGCTATCCACGTGCCGAAAACCGTGGATAACGACCTGCCCATCACCGACTGCTGCCCCGGCTTCGGCTCGGTGGCCAAATATGTCGCGGTATCGGTGCGCGAGGCCAGCTTCGATGTGGCCTCGATGGCCAAGACTTCGACCAAAGTGTTCGTCATGGAAGTGATGGGGCGCCATGCGGGCTGGATCGCGGCAGCGGGCGGGCTCGCCTCGGATAAAGATTGCGACTTGCCTATCATCATCCTGTTCCCCGAGGTGCCTTTCAGCAAGGAGCGCTTCCTCGCCAAAGTGGATGACATGGTCAAGAAGCACGGCTATTGCTCCGTCGTAGTGTCGGAAGGCGTCAAAGGCGAAGACGGCAAGTTCCTGTCCGATCAGGGCCTGCTCGATGCCTTCGGCCATGCGCAACTGGGCGGTGCCGCGCCGGTGATCGCCAACATGATCAAAGATGCGCTCGGCTACAAATTCCACTGGGCCGTGGCCGACTACCTGCAACGCGCCGCGCGCCACATCGCCTCCAAAACCGATGTGGAACAAGCCTACGCGCTGGGCAAAAAGGCCGTCGAGCTGGCATTGAAAGGAGAGAACGCGGTGATGCCCGCAATCGAACGCCTCTCGGACAAGCCTTACAAGTGGAAGATCGGCGTGGCACAACTGAGCAAAGTGGCCAACGTGGAGAAGATGATGCCGCGCAGCTTCATTTCCAAAGACGGCTTCGGCATCTCCGACAAATGCCGCGCCTATCTTGCCCCGCTTATCAAGGGCGAAGACTATCCGCCATTCAAGGACGGCCTGCCGCAGTATGTGCAACTGAAAAACGTGGCGGTAAGCAAAAAACTGGACACGTTCAAAGTCTAGTAAATCGGAGAGCCGACTTTTAGTGAGTCGGCTCGTTAACTTTATGGGGAGCCAATCATGTCGAACGGTCTGATTTTTTCGTTGTGCTGTGCCTTCATCGCCATCGCTTATGGCGCCCTCTCCATCCGCTGGATCGTCTCGCTGCCCGCCGGCAACGACAAAATGCGCGGCATCGCGGCAGCGATACAGGAAGGGGCTCAGGCCTACCTGAACCGGCAGTACACTACCATCGCCATGGTCGGTACCGTGCTATTTCTGCTCATCGGGCTGGCGCTCGCGTGGAAAACCGCGTTCGGCTTTCTCATCGGCGCATTACTCTCGGGAGCCGCCGGTTACATCGGCATGAACGTATCGGTGCGCGCCAATGTGCGCACTACGCAAGCGGCGCATGACGGCCTGAATGCCGCGCTGAACGTGGCCTTCAAGGGCGGCGCCATCACCGGCATGCTGGTGGTGGGGCTGGGGCTGCTGGGCGTGGCGGGCTACTACGCCTTCCTCGCCGCCACCGCCCCGCTCGGCGCAAGTACGACCGAGATTCTTGAACCGCTGGTCGGGCTGGGTTTCGGCGGCTCGCTGATTTCCATCTTCGCGCGGCTGGGCGGCGGCATCTTCACCAAAGGCGCGGATGTCGGTGCCGATCTCGTCGGCAAAGTCGAAGCTGGCATCCCCGAAGACGACCCGCGCAACCCGGCGGTGATCGCCGACAACGTGGGCGACAACGTGGGCGACTGCGCGGGCATGGCGGCGGACTTGTTCGAGACTTATGCTGTGACCATCATCGCCACCATGCTGCTGGGCGGCATGCTGATGTCTCATGCGGGGCCGAACGCGGTGATTTATCCGCTGGCGCTGGGCGGCTTCTCCATCATCGCTTCCATCGTCGGCAGCTTCTTCGTCAGCGCCCGTCCGGGCGGCAAGATCATGAACGCGCTGTATCGCGGCTTGGCGGTGGCGGGCGGCTTGTCGCTGGTCGCCTTCTACCCGATCACCACCTGGCTGATGGGCGACAACGGCAGCTACAGCGTGAACGCGCTGTACGGCTC
>JBBIJL010000162.1:0-5080 GCA_037446005.1 Gallionellaceae bacterium
CTACCAAGACGAGCGTGCATGGGGCAATCAATATGCTGGGGCTGGCGAAACGGGTGCGCGCACGTATTTTGCAAGCCTCTACCAGTGAGGTATATGGCGACCCGGAAGTGCATCCTCAGCCGGAAGAGTATTGGGGGAAGGTGAATCCTATCGGTATTCGCAGTTGTTACGATGAAGGTAAGCGTTGTGCCGAAACGTTGTTTTTTGATTATCACCGCCAGCATAATCTGGAAATCAAAGTAATGCGGATATTTAATACCTATGGGCCGCGTATGCATCCCAATGACGGTCGAGTGGTCAGCAATTTCATCGTGCAGGCACTAAAGGGCGAGGACATTTCTATCTATGGTGATGGGCAGCAGACCCGCAGTTTCTGTTACGTGGATGATTTGATCGAGGGCATGTTGCGCATGATGGATAGCCCGGCAGAGCTTACCGGCCCGGTCAATGTGGGCAATCCGGGCGAATTTACTATGCTGCAATTGGCTGAGGCAGTGTTGCGTTTGACGGGCTCCCGCTCCAAGTTGATTTTCAAACCGTTGCCGCAGGACGATCCGCGCCAGCGCAAACCCGATATTGCGTTGGCGCAGGAAAAACTGGGCTGGCAACCGAGGGTGTCGCTGGAGGACGGTCTGAAAGAAACTATCGCGTATTTTCGCGGAATACTTGAGCATGCCGATTTTGCGACGCGCTCATAAGTTTCCAAGGGGTATTACTGAATGAATACGATCTCTCAAATATTTGCCAACTTGCCGGATCGGGATTTTCCCGCCCGGCAAGTCGGCGAATATATTCAATTCGCGCAGGGCGAAGCGTTCTTTCATCTGGCAGTAGCCAAGCAGGCGCGATTGAGTGGGCTAAGGAAACATTTTGCCCAATCGGGTGTGCGCAAAGTTTATCTGAGTGCAAATCTGGCCGGATTCGACTGTGTGCTTGATGGCGTTGCAACGGAGGTTTTGGAAAAAAACTTCTTTCAGGAAGCGGACGCGACGCGACGCGCAGCTAAAAAAGCCCAACTGGAAGGTTGTGTCGTCATCGTCAACAACAACGACGCCGGCGCACCGGAGGCGCGAGCGGCATATGCCGATTTTTTTGCGGAATGCACGGGTACCTGTTTTGTTGCCTGGGATTGGGACAATCATCACTGGCTCGATTTGAGCACTTTCCTGGCGGCGCATTCGGATATTTATGCGCCTGCGCACCATGAAAACCTGTATTTGTTGAGCCGCTACAACTGGCTGATCGCGGGGCCGGTTTATTGTTCGTCGGTGCAGTGGTCGCGCAAATTTTTGACTGACAATCTGGACCGTATTTTCCAAGCCGAGCGTGCCAGCACCCCGTTGGGTATGCACATCCCTTATGCGCAATTTAATTTTCGCATTCAGGTGATTTCAACATTGAATCAGCGTTACTCTTCGATCGGGTTCAGTAACCGAACTTTTCATGTGCGCACAGCGGAAGATCGTTTGCTGGAATGGTCTGCACACAAGACGCACTGGATTGCTCCGGTGTTGAATGACGTGCCGATCCGGATTTTTGATGCGCTGGTTACCGGTGGTATTCCCATCGTGCCGGATTCGTTACGCTTCCTGCCGCCGGTAAGCGCGATTCCGCGGGAATATATTGCGTTTTATTCGGCCGCCGATATTGTTAATCCAGAGGCCTTGGTGGCGTATGCCAATCGTTTGTTCGACGAGGGCGGGCGGGATGGTTTGGTCGCGCGGCATCGCTATGCGCTCGAATCTCATCATGGAGATGTCAGTATTCGGCAAATGCTTGCTTATGCAACGGAAGCACTAACACATAGTTTTTAAGGAGAAATCGTCATGCTGGGGAGTTCGTCGGGAGCATTTAACGCGTGTATTCAGCAGGCCGTGCGGTTGGTACAGCCTAATAGCATTATGGAGCTCGGGTGCGGACAAGGTAAATTCGGGGAGTTATTAAGGCAGACTGGGAGTGTGGCCAACCTGACTGGCGTGCAGAAAATTTTCTCCGGCAATGACATTCCTTTGTTGGAAGGAAAAGGATACCGGCAGATTATTGACCGGGATATTCTTGAATACTATCGCGAGGGCTTTGACGAAAACTACGATCTAATCGTCGCGATGGATGTAATCGAACACTTTCTGATCTCGGATGTCATGTCGATCATCCACTTCTCGCTATATCGGGCTAACTATCTTTTGCTGGTATGGCCGTCGGCACATCCTCAAGCGGCATCAAGCAATGCGTTTGACCGGCATCGTGCTTCGTTTGACCTGAAGGATATTGCCGACCGGTTTGATGTGGTGTTCTATTCCCAAACCGGATTCGCGCAAATGCACTATATGCACCGCTATCACATCGCATTGATTCGGGGCTTTATGAATCCGAATGTGCTCCCCCCATTTATTGCGTAGCAAAATATGCCGAGTACAGTTGTTACCCTGATCCCGATTTACAAAGCTACGCTGGATACGTTAGAGCAGTATTCTCTGGATGTTTCTTTAAGCGCGATGAAGGGGCGGGAAATTTTCTTCATTGGCCCGCGCAGCTTGGATTTAAGTTTGTACTTGGCGCGTTATCCGTCAATCCCTTTTATCGGTTTCGATGATGTCTGGTTTGCATCTATTCCCGGTTATAACCGCCTACTGCTGAGCGTGGAATTCTACCGGCGGTTTGAGGAATATGAATTCATGCTGATCCTGCAAACCGATGCGATCGTATTGCGCGACGAGTTGGAGCACTGGTGCGCCCAGCCATTCGATTATGTCGGTGCGCCATGGCCGGACGGGGTGGAGTTGTTTGTGAACATCGGGCGCTTTGAGGGCGACAAAGGCCGGAAGGTGCGCGCAATGGTGGGCAATGGCGGGTTTAGTTTGCGGCGCATCCGCAAGTGCATCTCGCTCATTCAGGAGTTCCCCGAGGCAGTGGATTATTTCAATCGCAGCGGATCGAGTGAGGATTTGTTTTTCTCTTTCATGGGGCCGCTATCCTGTGATTTTGTCATGCCCAACGAGATTACCGCCTCCCTGTTTTCGCTGGAACTTAAGCCGTCCCGCTATTATGCGATGAACGGTAACCGCTTGCCGATGGGGGGGCATGCTTGGTCGAAATACGAACCCGAGTTCTGGCGCAGTCTGCTCCCTGATGCGCCATTGGATCCAGATCAATAATGAAACCGTTAACTGACCTTGCGACGGGGATGTACTTGCTCGGCAATTTCCCTGCTCTGTCATAATGAACCATGGACAATAAATTTCCCCACACCTTAATTCAGTGCCTCACCGCCATCGCGCAGCATCACGGTTTGCAGGTTAATCCCGAGCAATTGATACACGAGTACGCGCTTGCGGACGAGAATCCCAGCGATTCGATGCTGATCAAGATGGCGGCGGACGTCGGCATGAAGGCCAAGCTGGATCAGTTGTCCTGGGATGCGCTGCTCGCCCAGAAAGGCGTGTTTCCGCTGATCGCGCGTTTGTCCAACGGCAATAGCGTCATCGTGGTCGGCTCGGTGCAAGAGGATAAGGTGGCGTTACTGGATCCGCTGGAAAATATGGCGGCGGTCATGGTGGTGACGCGCGAGGCGTTTTGCGCGCGCTGGTCGGGGGAGGTGTTTTTCCTGAAGCGCACGTACTCGATTTCCGATCCGAACCAGCCGTTCAGCCTGCGCTGGTTTATTCCGGAAATCCTGAAACAGAAGGTGGCGTTCCGCGACATCATGATCGCGGCGCTGGCGCTGAATGTGCTGGGGCTGGCCTCGCCCATGTTCTTCCAGCTGGTGATCGACAAGGTGCTTACCCACCAAAGCGCCTCCACGCTTTGGGTGCTGGCCGTGGGCATTTTCATGGCGATGATTTTTGAAACCGTGTTCGGATTTTTGCGCCAGATACTGCTGCTGGCGGCGACCAACAAAATCGACATTCGCCTCACGCGGCGCACGTTTAGCCATCTGCTGTCCTTGCCCATTGATTATTTCGAGACGCACTCGGCGGGTGTGGTCGTGCGGCATATGCAGCAACTGGAAGGCATCCGCAATTTTTTGACCGGACGCATATTCTTCACCGCATTGGATGTGTTTTCGCTGCTGATCTTTATGCCCATCCTGTTTTCCTACTCGGTCAAGCTGGCCTTGATCGTGCTGGTGTTCACGATTGTGATTGCCGGCATCATCATGGCGCTGCTGCCTACCTACCGGCGGCTGCTGGATGATTTGTATTCTGCCGAAGGCAAGCGACAGGCATTGCTGGTCGAGACCATCCACGGCATGCGCACAGTCAAGGCTTTAGCCATCGAACCGAAGCAGCGCCGCACCTGGGATCAGAACTCGGCCGAGGCGATCAATGCGCACTATCGCTTGGGCGTCCTCGGCATCTCCGGCGGATCGGTGACCGATTTTCTGGGGAAATTGCTGCCTATCGTGATTATCGTGATCGGCGCGCAGGAGGTGTTCGATCAGACCTTGTCGGTCGGCGCGCTGATCGCGTTCCAGATGATCTCGGGGCGGGTGTCAGGGCCCTTGATGAGCATCGTGGGACTGATAAACGAATATCAGCAAACCGCGCTTTCCGTGCGTATGCTCGGCGAAGTGATGAACCGTGCGCCGGAAGGCCGGGGCAGCGTCGGCTTGCGCGTGCAACTGGAGGGAGATATTTCCTTCGACGAAGTCTCTTTCCATTATCCGGGGGCGGCCGCTGCTGCGCTGGATCACTGCTCGTTCAAGATTAAGGCGGGCGAGGTGGTGGGGATCGTGGGGCGCAGCGGTTCCGGCAAGACGACGCTCACCAAGCTGATGCAGGGGCTGTATAGCGTTGAAGAAGGCATTGTGCGTTTCGATGGCGTGGATGCGCGCGAATTCGAGCTGTCCTACTTGCGCAAGCAGATCGGCGTGGTGTTGCAGGAGAATTTCTTGTTCCGCGGCACGGTCAGGGAAAATATTTCCGTGACGCGGCCCGATGCCACTTTTGAAGAAATCGTGGAAGCCGCACAGGCCGCCGGCGCGGATGAGTTTGTCGAACGCATGCCGCAGGGCTACGACTCGATGCTGGAAGAAAATGCCAGCAACCTGAGCGGCGGGCAGAAGCAGCGTTTGTCCATC
>JBBIJL010000163.1:0-5069 GCA_037446005.1 Gallionellaceae bacterium
CAGCTTCGGAGCGCGTCACTGTGATTTCGATACGCGCTATGTGCGACACCATCAGGCGGATGCGCGGCGACAGATTGCTGATCTGAAAATAGGAACCGACACGCTTCTTGAGCTGATTGGCTTTGCCGACGTACAGCACCTGCCCCGCATCGTCCAGCATGCGATATACGCCCGGCTGCAAAGGCAGCGAGGCGACGAATTCTTTAGGATCGAAGGTTGTGGTGTTCAAGGATGGATTCAAAGACCTGATGGAACATCGCTTCAGTCAAACGTTTAGTCTGGGTATTGTAGCGACTGCAATGGTAACTGTCATACAGCTGCAAACCATTCGCCAACTCGTGTCGAGCGTTGTGCGCAAACTTGAAATCTTTCACTTTCAGACCGCTGGCGCGCAACACCGCTTCATGTGCGATGGTACCCAAAGCCATGATCGCCGCGCCATCTGGCAACTGCGCTAATTCCTGCACCAGATAACCATTGCACCGTTTAATCTCTGCGGGCTCTGGCTTGTTTTGCGGCGGCAGGCAACGCACGGCGTTGGTAATGCGGCAGCTCTTGAGCGATAGATTGGGATTGGCTTGCTTATTGGCATCCAGCGGCTCCGCAGCCGTCGCGAAGCCGAACTTGTGCAAAGTCGAGTACAGCAAATCACCCGCGTAATCGCCAGTGAATGGACGCCCCGTGCGGTTTGCGCCGTGCATACCCGGAGCAAGTCCGACGATCAACAATGGCGTACCCGCCTCGCCGAACGAGGGAACGGGTTGCGCGAAATAGTCCGGCTGGGCGGTCTTAACTTCATCCAAAAACGTTGACAGCCGTGGACATAAGCGGCAATTGCTGGAAAATATCATTTGAATTCATTTAAGAGTGAGCGCAGAATTGTAGCGCAATCGGGGAGCGTTCTTCCCCTGTTAGTTTGTATCTTTGCAAGGAGTAAATATCATGTCCATCAATTCTGTTTCTCCGGGAAGTTACAACTCTCCCTCCGTTCAACCGCAAGCTCAAACTCAGCGCGCGCCGGAAAAAACACGCGAGGCGAAGCCCGAAGAAAAGGCTCCACCACCTCCTCCAGAGCGTTCCTCGCCAACGGTTAATACAAGCGGGCAAGCGGTTGGAACTATTGTAAATACCAAGGCTTGATTACCTGCATGTAGAAATTAAAAAGCCCCGCTACTGCGGGGCTTTTTAATTACAGCCTAACTTTCACTCAGCCGCTGGTGTCGCAGCTTCAGCTTGCGGGAGCAACGCCTTCATGCTCAAACGCATACGGCCTTTCTCATCAGCTTCCAGCACTTTCACCTTAACGACCTGACCTTCTTTCAGATGGTCTGCTACCGCCGCAATACGCTCGTTGGAGATTTGCGAGATGTGCAGCAGCCCGTCTTTGCCCGGCAGGATGTTAACGATCGCACCAAAATCCAGCAGCTTGACCACTGGGCCTTCGTAGACCTTGCCCACTTCAACTTCGGCCACGATGTCTTCGATACGTTTCTTGGCCAACTCGCCAGCCTCGCCACTCACGCAGGAGATGGTGATATTGCCTTCGTCGTCGATGTCGATAGTGGTGCCGGTTTCTTCGGTCAGCGCGCGAATCACTGCGCCGCCCTTGCCGATCACGTCACGAATCTTTTCCGGGTTGATCTTCATTTTAATCATGCGCGGTGCATGCTCGGAAACCTCAGGACGCACGGTCGGCATCGCTTGCTTCATCAGGCCGAGAATATGTACGCGGCCTTCACGGGCTTGGCTCAATGCGACTTTCATGATCTCTTTGGTGATGCCGTTGATCTTGATGTCCATCTGCAAAGCGGTAATACCTTGATCGGAACCGGCCACCTTGAAGTCCATGTCGCCCAAGTGATCTTCGTCACCCAAAATGTCGGTCAGCACGGCGAAACGGTTGCCGTCTTTAATCAGCCCCATCGCGATGCCCGCAACGTGAGTCTTGAGAGGTACGCCGGCATCCATCAACGACAGGCAACCGCCGCAAACGGAAGCCATCGAGCTGGAGCCGTTGGACTCGGTGATCTCGGAAACAACGCGCATGGCGTAGCCGAATTCTTCTTGGCTAGGCAGTACTGCAACCAGCGCGCGCTTCGCCAAACGGCCGTGACCGATTTCGCGACGCTTGGGAGTACCTACGCGGCCAGTTTCACCGGTGGAGTACGGAGGAAAGTTGTAGTGCAGCATGAAGCGGTCGGAGTACTCGCCTTGCAGCGCATCAATCGTTTGCGAATCGCGCATGCTGCCCAGCGTGGCGACCACCAGACCTTGTGTTTCGCCGCGAGTGAACAGCGCCGAACCGTGGGTGCGCGGCAATACGCCGGTGCGGATGGTGATGGGACGCACGGTGCGTGTATCGCGACCGTCGATGCGTGGCTCGCCATTGAGAATCTGTCCGCGCACGATCTTCGCTTCCAGCGCGCCGAACTGTTCGCTCAGCAGATTCTTGGATACGTCCGGGAATTGTGCTGCCAGCGCTTCAAATACGCGGCTGCGGATCGCATCCACTTGCGCGGTGCGCGCTTGTTTCTGACGAACCGCATAAGCAGCTTGCAGATCCTTTTCAGCCAATTCGGCCAACTTGGAAATCAGTGCTTCATTCTTTGCTGCCGGCTCCCAGTCCCACGCATCTTTACCAACGGCATCAGCCATTTCATTGATGGCATTGATGACGGCTTGCATTTGTTCGTGACCGAACACAACCGCACCCAGCATGACTTCTTCGGAGAGCTCTTGCGCTTCGGATTCAACCATCAGCACGGCTTGGGCTGTACCCGCAACAACCAGATCCATCTGCGATGTTTTGAGTTCTTCGGAAGTTGGGTTCAATACATATTGGCCGTTCAGGTAACCCACGCGCGCTGCGCCGATCGGGCCGTCGAAAGGAATGCCGGAGATGGCCAGTGCTGCTGAAGCGCCGATCATGGAAGGAATATCGGAATCGACTTCGCTGTTGGACGAAACTACGGTCGCCACGATTTGCACTTCGTTATAAAAACTTTCCGGGAACAGCGGACGCAACGGACGGTCGATCAGACGCGAGGTCAGAATTTCTTTTTCGCTTGGGCGGCCTTCACGTTTGAAGAATCCACCGGGGATTTTGCCTGCCGCATAAGTGCGTTCTTGGTAATCTACAGTGAGAGGGAAAAAATCTTGATCCGGTTTCGCATTCTTTGCGCCGACGACGGTGACCAGCACCACGGTGTCGTCCAGACTAACCATGACAGCGCCAGTCGCTTGACGAGCGATTTCGCCTGTTTCCAATGTCAGTTGATGTTTGCCGTAGCTAATCGTTTTCTTATAGTGACTCAAGGTAGACCTCTCTCGGGATGACATGGCGCAACTACGCCGGGTGTGAAAATAACAACGACAACCAAAACGACGCGGGCCGCATTTGCGACCCGCTGTCCTGTGTTACTTGCGCAAATCCAAGCGCTTGATTAGCTCACGATAGCCATCTTCATTTTTGCTTTTCAAGTAGTCGAGCAACTTGCGGCGACGACTAACCAGACGCAACAGACCGCGGCGCGAGTGATGATCCTTGCTGTGCTCTTTGAAATGATCTGTCAGGTAGTTGATACGCGCAGTGACCAATGCCACTTGAACCTCAGGGGAACCTGTGTCGCCCTTTGCTCGTTGATAATCGGCCACGATTTGCGATTTTTGTGCCGTAGTAATAGACATTTACTTCCTCTCCAATAAAAAAAGTGCGGCATTTTACCCTTTAATGGGCAACCTACTCAAGTTAATTCAACAGTTTGACTGCAATGAATTGGCGGCAGTTTTCGCCACGCTGGCTAAAAGCCTGCTGGGAGAGAGTCGAGTCCCGAGCAACTCCCCCACCCCGACGAATCGGCCGGAAGAATACAAACGCAACTTGCCGTCCGGCAGCCCCGGATTTTTCCCCAAACGTTGTCCCTGTGCCATACGCTGCAATTCAGTGGCATCCAACTCCAAGCTAGGAAGGTCTTGCAGCATACAATCCAGCGGCAACAGACATGCCTCCAGTTGCTGCTCGTCCATCGCTTCGAGTTGCGGCAATGTATAAGCACTGCCCAAATTGAAATTGCCAATCGAAGTACGGCGCAATGCGATGAGATGACCGCCGCACCCCAAGGCCGAGGCGATGTCCTCGCCCAGCGTGCGAACATAAGTGCCTTTGCTGCAACGCACGACGATGTCCAGTTCGTTATCTTCCAGCCGCCCCATATGCAACTCATGTATAAATACGTCGCGCAACGCGCGCTCAATGGTTTCGCCTTGGCGAATATATTCATACAGCGGCTTGCCCTGATGCTTGAGGGCGCTATACATGGGAGGCAACTGCTGAATCGCACCGCGAAAACGTTGCAGCACTTCGCGTACCAAGCCTTCGTTTACATGCACTGGTCGAGTTTCAATTACCTCGCCTTCCGCATCGCCCGTCGTAGTGGTTTGCCCCAAACGTATGGTGGCGCGGTAGCTTTTGTCGGCATCCAACAAACCCATGGAAAATTTGGTGGCTTCGCCAAAACAGACCGGCAACAATCCACTGGCCAGCGGATCGAGCGTGCCGGTGTGCCCCGCTTTTGCAGCCTGATACAAACGGCGGACTTTTTGCAGTGCGGTGTTGGAGCTTAATTCGAGGGGTTTGTCGAACAGAAGAACGCCGTCGAGCGGACGCCAGGTACGAACCATTGCGCTATTCTTTCGGCAGTTTTGTGTCGCTGGCAACAGCTTGGTCGATGAGTTGGGAAAGATGGGAGCCGCGCTCGATGGAAACATCGTAGACAAAATGCAATTGCGGAATGATGCGCAGCTTCATGGCATGAGCCAGTTGGCTGCGCAAAAAACCAGCCGCACGTTCCAAGCCTTCTTGAAGTTGCTTGCTCGCGCCATCCAGCGTGGTGTAGAACACCTTGGCGTGGGAGTAATCGTTGGTGACTTCCACGCCGGTAACGGTGACTTTCTGCACACGCGGGTCTTTGACTTCAAGGCGGATCAGCCCGGCCAATTCGCGCTGAATCTGCTCGGCAATGCGATCCGTTCTTGCGTAATCTTTTGCCATTACAGTGCGCGCGCCACTT
>JBBIJL010000164.1:0-4974 GCA_037446005.1 Gallionellaceae bacterium
TGAACAAAGTGACGGAAGACCGCGCGCCCGTGCTCATCACCCGTCAGAACGGTAATCCGGTCGTGATGATGTCCTTGCAGGATTTCAACGCGCTGGAAGAAACCGCCTACCTGCTGCGCAGCCCGAAAAACGCCAAACGCTTGATCGCCTCCATCGAACAACTGGTCAGCCAAGGCGGCACGCAACACGAATTGGCGAACGATGCCGATTAAGTTTTCCGATCTGGCTTGGGAAGATTACCTGTACTGGCAAGGCCACGACAAAACCACACTCAAACGCATCAACACCCTGCTGCGCAACATCCAGCGTTCGCCGTTTGAAGGCATCGGCAAACCGGAACCACTCAAACACAACCTCGCCGGATTCTGGTCGCGGCGCATCGATGAGGAGCACCGGCTGGTGTATGCCGTGCAGGATGAGACCGTGCTGGTGGCGCAATGTCGCTATCACTATTGAGGTGGTTACCATGCGCACCGACCAAATGAACGCTATCCCGCACGACACACCATCAAACCATGTAGGGGGCAATAAGCGCAGCGCATTGCACCGGATGTTTGCCTTTCGCACATACGGCGCAATGCCCGTAGGTTACCTCAAAGAGGTTCTTGCCCCCTTTAGGTGTTGCGCCCGCAAGCTGGGCTAGAAGATAAGGAATAATTCATGAAAGACATTTTTTTCAGCATTCTTGGTGCCACTTGGCTATGTTTCGCCTTTTCATTCCACATAGCCACAAAAAATATCGCGGTCATGAATGAAGTTACCGATTGGTTTTTTAATCGAAATTTACCGCACTATTCCCTATATCCCACTGCCATCATAATGGCAATAATTTACAGGAGTGCGGGGCGTCCCGGATCAATTGAATACCGAATTGTTTCAAAATGTAGCGACCACGTTTTGAAATTTTACGCTTCAACCGCCGGAACATATTCTGGCTGGATCGCAGGCCTTTTGTGTGCAGCTATTGCCAGCAATCCAAAGCAATATTTACTCATTTCCATTCCTCTTTTTTTTCTGCTCCTGATTACTATCTTTTCCCCACTAGTAATGGCAGTTGAGGCTCGCAACAATATCAATAGACTAAATGACAATTTTCTCCGAAACGATTTAAAAGCATTTGTTATCAGACGGGTAGGAGACACAACTTTCGTATTCACAGCTCTCCTATTTATTTACGAATTCTTTTTCAAAACCTAACCATTCTGATCGCAGTGACTATTTCCACCACCCGCATCGCCTTCGCCTCCTTCATCGGCACCGCCATCGAGTTCTACGATTTCTACATCTACGGCCTCGCCGTGGCGATGGTGATCGGGCCGGTGTTTTTTCCGAGCGCAGACGCCACGGCGCAATCGCTGAACGCCTTCCTCACCTTCGGCATCGCCTTCCTCGCGCGTCCGTTCGGGGCGCTGCTGTTCGGGCATTTCGGCGACCGCATCGGGCGCAAGACGACGCTGGTGGCTTCGCTGCTGGTGATGGGCATTTCCACTACCTTGATCGGGGTATTGCCGAGTTACGAGATGGTGGGCTGGGTGGCGCCGTTGCTGTTGTGCCTACTGCGTTTCGGGCAGGGCATCGGGCTGGGCGGGGAATGGGGCGGTGCGGCATTGCTGGCGGCGGAGTATGCGCCGCAGGGCAAGCGCGGCTGGTTCGGCATGTTCCCGCAGATGGGGCCGCCGGTGGGATTCCTGTTTGCGGTGGGCAGTTTTCTGTTGCTCTCGAATGTGCTGGATGATGCGGAGTTCCGCGCGTGGGGCTGGCGCATTCCGTTCCTCGCCAGCGCAGTGCTGGTGATGGTGGGGTTGTATGTACGGCTCAGGCTGGCGGAAACGCCGGTGTTTCTTAAAGCCCAACAAACCGTTCGCCCTGAGCTTGTCGAAGGGCATGCCGTTCAACCCTTCGACAAGCTCAGGGCGAACGGAGAAAAAGTAGCGGGCACGGACAAAAAGAAAATTCCGCTGGTACAACTATTCTCCCTCCACGCGAAGCCGCTACTGCTAGGTTCGTTGCTGATGGTGGTGTGCTACGCGCTGTTCTACATTTCCACCGTATTCTCGTTGAGCTACGGCGTGACTACTTTGCACATCCCGCGCCCGCAATTCCTCGGCATGTTGTGCATCGCGGTGATTTTCATGGCCGCCGCCACGCCGCTAGCGGCTTGGGCGGGTGACCGCTACGGTCGCCGCCCGGTGTTGCTGGCGGCGGGCAGCGCGGCGTTGCTCTCGGGCTTTTTGATGGAGCCAATGCTGGGCAGCGGCTCGCCGTTGCTGATTACCGCGTTCCTCTCGCTCGAACTTTTTCTGATGGGCGCGACCTTCGCGCCGATGGGGGCGCTGCTGCCGGAACTGTTCCCGACCTCGGTGCGCTACACCGGCGCGGGCGCGGCCTACAACTTGGGCGGCATCCTCGGCGCATCGCTGGCGCCCTACATCGCACAGCAATTGGTGCAACACGGTGGGCTGAGTTGGGTGGGCGGCTATATCTCGGTGGCGGCGCTTATCAGCGTGCTGGCGGCACTAGCGATACATGAGACGCGCGACAAGGAATTGGCATGAAGAGAAACCGTCATTCCGGCGCAGGCCGGAATCCAGTCAATAAAATAATTCACGCGAAGCGTGACAGCACGCTTGGTTTTGTCTGCTTCGCAGGCTATCTTTTCAACTGGATTCCGGCCTGCGCCGGAATGACGGCATATTGAAATGAACAATCATCCTCCCGCCATTTTCCTCATGGGCCCCACCGCCAGCGGCAAGACCGGCATCGCGGTGGAGCTAGTGCAGCACTTTCCGGTTGAACTCATCAGCGTCGATTCCGCGCTGGTGTTTCGCGATATGGACATCGGCACGGCCAAGCCGGATGCCGCCACGCTCGCCCGCGCGCCGCATCATCTGATCGACATCGTGAACCCCACCGAAGCTTATTCCGCCGCCGCCTTCCGCCACGATGCGCTGCGCCTGATGGCGGACATCACCGCGCGCGGCAAAGTGCCGTTGCTGGTCGGCGGTACGATGTTGTACTTCAAGGCGCTACGCGAGGGATTGAGCCCGTTGCCGCAGGCCGATGCCGCGTTGCGTGCCGAGCTGGATGCGGAGATTGCGCAACACGGCATCGAACACCTGCACCGCAAACTGGCCACCGTGGATGCCGAGACCGCCGCGCGTCTGCATGCCACCGACACGCAACGCGTGCAGCGCGCGATGGAGGTTTATCTCCTGACCGGACAACCCATGTCGGCGCTCATCAAACAGTCCTCCCCTCTCCCGCAAGCGGGAGAGGGGCCGGGGGTGAGGGATGCCGCCAATCTCCCTTACAACATCCACTCCATCGCACTCGTCCCTTCCGACCGCGCCGTGCTGCACCAGCGCATCGCCACGCGCTTTGAAGACATGCTGCAACAGGGCTTGCTGGATGAACTAAAAATGCTGCGCGAAAAATATCCGCTGCACCGCGATATGACTTCGATGCGCTGCGTGGGCTACCGTCAGGCGTGGGAATATCAGGACGGGGAAATCACGGCAGCGGAGTTGCTGGAAAAAGGCGTCGCCGCGACCCGCCAACTGGCGAAACGCCAACTCACCTGGCTGCGCGGCATGCCGGAGAATATCGAACTGGATTGCCTTGCGCCGGACCTTTATGCGCGGGTGGCATCAGGCTTGGATAACTGGCTGACTAAATAGACTCAAGCTAAAACCGTCTACTCTTTGCACGCCATCTTCAGACCATGCGTAATTTTGATAAATCTGGAGAAGAAATTTCCCATACTTTTATTACCGTTGGTAACGATTGCGACGGACAGGCCGGTCTTGTGATCGCCATAGGCCAATGAAGAAAAAATACCGGGGTGTCCGAAGCAACCACCCGTCCCCCACCAGCCGTAAAACGAGGGGGTCGCTGTGCCGAGCATGAAACCGCGCCCAAGCGAAAGATAGGCACCGACCGATTTGTTCCATCCCGATACTTGTCGAGTGGCGTAACGATTTACAAACTCTTCCTTGATGAGTTGCTCGCCCTTACGTGCGCACCCGCCATTGATTAGCAATTCATAAAACGCTGCGAGACTGGCGGCATCGGTCACCATGCCGAAAGCGGGATTTCCGGCAGCGAATACCGCCGGATCATTGTTCTTTTCTTCGAAGCGATCTGCCACATCCATTTCGGCAATGACGTAACGATCCTTGCCTTGCCAATATGACCACGCCAGCTCGTCGAGACTATGGGAGCCGAGACCATAGTGCATGTTGTGCAGCCCAAGCGGAGCGGCAAGCCGGCTTTTGAACACCTCGGAGATTGATTGTCCGGTCAGACGCGTGACTAGTTGATCGAGAATGACTCCGTACTCTGCGGGCATGTAAGCGAAGGTGCCGCGCGGGTAGCGCGGCGGCGTTTTGAGCAGATGCTGCCACACAGCATCGCGGTCATTCCATATCGTGTGGTTGTGAATCAACTCCGAGAGGATGATGCCCGCGCGATGCGTCAGCACATCGAGGATAGTGATCTCGTCACGCCCCAACCCGGCAAATTCCGGCAGCACGCTCATCACCGGTTGCGACACATCCAGCAGTCCTTGCGACTCAAGCATGGCAATCACCACGGCAGCCATGGGCTTGCCGGTGGAATACACCGGGAACAACGTATCGTCCCGCACGTTGACGAGCTTATTGCCGCCGCGCCCCTGCCAGCCTCTGGCAATACCGCAAGCCAATTTCAGCACCACCTTGTCGCGGCGGCGCACCACCAGTTGCCCGCCCGGAAATTCTCCCATTTTCTGCTGCCGGATAAATTCATTGCTCACACGCAGGAGCCGATCCGGGTTCATACCGACACAGGCGGCCTCTACAGCCGATTCATAAGGATAGTTGTTGTTCATGCGCGTCCCCCTTGTTTGGTTTTTGCTTTAGTACCCGCTACTTTTTTGCCGGGCACTTGCACGCCTTGCAGGAATATCTGAAAGCAGGATTTAAATCGTTTTTGCAA
>JBBIJL010000165.1:0-4973 GCA_037446005.1 Gallionellaceae bacterium
GTCGTTTGTGAAGAAAACCTTCGAGTTGAACCAGCGCGGCATGGTGCAAATCACCGAAGGCTTGACCAAGCTGGGATTGGAATACATCCCGTCGTTCGGCAACTTCGTGGCGTTCCGCATCGGCGGCGCGACGGCGATGTACCGACGCTTGCTCGAACTGGGTGTGATCGTGCGCCCGATAGCGAACTACGATATGGCGGACTGGCTGCGCGTGAGCATCGGTCTGGAAAGTGAAAATGCAAAATTTTTGTCGGCGCTGGAGAAAGCGATGAACCAGCAGGCACTTGGAGAAAACAAATGATTATCGTAATGGGGCCAGAAGTCACCGATGCACAGGTTGACACCGTTGTAAAAAAACTTGAAACGGCAGGATTGAAAGCCAATATCTCGCGCGGGATCGAGCGCACCGTGATCGGAGCCATCGGCGACGAGCGCAAGCTGGATGCGGATATGTTCACCTCGCTACCGGGCGTGGAGTCGGCGATGCACATCGCCAAGCAATACAAGATCGTGTCGCGCGAGTCGCACAAGCAGAACACCGTGATCGACATCTCCGGCGTACCGCTGGGCGGCAACCAGATCCAGATCATCGCCGGCCCCTGCTCGGTGGAGACGCAGGAGCAGATGGACCTGTCGGCGAAGTTCGTGCATGAGGCGGGTTGCCGTTTGATGCGCGGCGGCGCGTTCAAACCGCGCACCAGTCCCTATGCGTTCCAGGGCCACGGCGTGGAAGGCCTGGACATGTTCCGCAAGGCCGCGAGCAAATTCAACTTGCCTATCGTCACCGAGTTGATGGATGCGCGCCAGCTCGACGCTTTCCTCGAATACGATGTGGATGTGATCCAGATCGGCACGCGCAACATGCAGAATTTCGATCTGCTCAAGGAAGTCGGACGTATCAATAAACCGGTCATCCTCAAACGCGGCATGTCGGCGACCATTTCCGAGTGGCTGATGGCCGCGGAATACATCGCGGCGGGAGGCAACCACAACATCATTTTCTGCGAGCGCGGCATCCGCACCTTCGAGACCTACTACCGCAACGTGCTGGACGTGACCGCCATTCCGGTGCTGAAAAAAGAAACCCACCTGCCGGTGATCGTCGATCCTTCGCACGCGGGCGGCAAGGCATGGATGGTGCCGGCATTGTCGCAAGCCGCCATCGCGGCCGGTGCCGACGGCCTGCTGGTCGAAATGCACCCGAGCCCGTGCGATGCCTGGTGCGATGCCGATCAGGCGCTGACCCCGGACGAGCTGAAGAAACTCATGGGTACGCTGGGTGCGATCGCAGGTGCGATCGGGCGCACAATTTAAATAGGTTGCGGTTAAATTTGTGATGCAACCTGTTTTCCATAAAGTCGTTGTCTTTGGCACAGGACTGATCGGCGGTTCGTTTGCATTGGCGTTGCGCAAAGCCAATGCTGTGAGCGAGGTGGTCGGGTTCGGGCGCAGCAATGCAACGCTGGGGCAAGCCAAGCAACTCGGCATCATTGATCGTATCGGCCATGATGTGGCGAGTGAAGTGTGCAATGCCGATCTGGTTTTGCTCGCGACGCCCGTAGCGCAGATGGCGGATCTTTTTGCCCGTATCGCGCCGCATCTTGGCGCGCATACGCTGGTTACCGACGGCGGCAGTACCAAGGGCGATGTGGTGGAGGCCGCGCGTGCTAATCTGGGCGGCAAACTTGGACAATTCATTCCCGCGCATCCTATCGCGGGTGCGGAGAAGAGCGGTGCGGCTGCGGCGATGGCCGATCTGTATCAAGGCAAGAAAGTGGTGCTCACTCCGCTGCCGGAAAATAGTGCGGAGTCGGTAGCGCGAATACGTACGGCATGGGAATTGTGCGGTGCAGTGGTGAGCGAGTTGACTGCGCCGCAACACGACGAAGTGTTCGCCGCGGTGAGTCATCTGCCGCATTTGCTGTCGTTTGCGCTGGTGCATGACTTGGCGCAACGTGAAAACAAAGATCAGTTGCTATCCTTTGCCGCGAGCGGCTTCCGCGATTTCACCCGCATTGCCGCCAGCAGCCCGGAAATGTGGCGCGACATCTGTCTTGCCAACCGCGATGCGATGATGCGCGAATTGCAGCAATACGCTGCCGAACTCTACGTCCTGCACCAAGCGCTGGAAAACAACGATGCCGCCAAACTGGAAGAGATATTCAGCTTGGCGCGCGAAGTACGCAGCGCCTGGACTCCGCAATAACCTAATTAATTCATCGTATGGTTCAGCACGAATATATCGATCTCCCTCCTTTGATGTCTGCGCGCGGTACCGTGCGCTTGCCCGGCTCCAAGAGCATTTCCAATCGCGTGTTGCTGCTGGCCGCGCTGGCGCAGGGCACGACGACGTTGCGCGATTTGTTGCAGTCGGACGATACCGACCGCATGTTGGACGGTTTGAGCACGCTCGGTGTGCAGGTGGAATCTCTCGGCGATAACGCCTATCGCGTGACAGGTTGCGGCGGCGATTTTCCTAACAAAGACGCGAAGCTTTTTTTGGGCAACGCGGGCACGGCCTTCCGTCCGCTGACGGCGGCGCTGGCATTGGCGGGCGGCAGCTATGAGTTGTCCGGCGTGGCGCGCATGCACGAGCGCCCCATCGGCGATCTGGTGGATGCTTTGCGCCAGCTTGGCGCGGATATTCGCTATCTGGGTAATGAAGGTTTTCCGCCGTTGCAAATTTCCCCAGCCAAGCTGGCAGGGGATACTGCGCAAGTGCGCGGCGATGTGTCGAGCCAATTTTTGACCGGCCTGCTGATGGCCTTGCCGCTGCTGAATCGCACGGTGAAAGTCGAGGTGGTGGGCGAGTTGATTTCCAAGCCTTACATCGAAATCACGCTGGCGATGATGGCGCGCTTCGGCGTGGCCGTGCAGCGTGACGGCTGGCGCAGTTTTACCGTAGTTGCGGGTAGTCGCTATGTGTCGCCGCAGGAAATTTTTGTTGAGGGCGATGCCTCTTCCGCTTCATATTTTCTCGCGGCGGGCGCAATCGGCGGCGGGCCGGTGCGTGTCGAAGGCGTGGGCAAAACCAGCGTGCAGGGCGATGTGCGTTTCGCCGAAGCGCTGGAGAAAATGGGCGCACAAATCACGATGGGCGACAACTGGATCGAGGCGCGCGCGCCTGCCAGCGGCAAGCTCAAAGCCATCGACCTCGACTGCAACCACATCCCCGATGCGGCGATGACTTTGGCCGTGGCTGCGCTGTTTGCCGACGGCACGACAACCCTGCGCAATATCGCCAGTTGGCGCGTGAAGGAGACTGACCGCATCGCGGCGATGGCGATTGAGTTGCGCAAAGTGGGCGCGACGGTGGAAGAGAGCGCGGACTATATTCGCGTGACACCGCCTGCTGAAATCAAACATGCTGCTATCGACACATACGACGATCACCGCATGGCGATGTGTTTTTCTCTGGCCGCGTTCGGCGGGGCTGGCGTGCGCATCAACGATCCGAAATGCGTGGCAAAAACTTTCCCGGATTATTTCGAGCGGCTGTCTGCGGTCGTCGTTGCTATTTGAAGCGGTAAACGAGGGCGGCAAAGCCGCTGTCTTCAAACTGCGTTCTGACCAAGGGGCTGGCAGTGATGGCGTCTCCCAGCCATTTGCGTTTCAGATAAAAATTCGCTAGCCAGCTGCCGCTAATCGGCACTTCAAACATCGCGCTGAGCATGCGGTTGGTGACCGCTGTCGGGGTATAGGCGGTATAGCCGCTTGCCACGGATTCGGCGGCGGTTACGCCGTAGTAGTAGCGGGTGTAGTCGCTCGAATAATGTTCGATACCAAGTTGCGGATAGACGGTCATTTTCCCCAGCGGTACCGCGGCGACATAGGTGGCTTCGTAAATGCCGCCGCGCGATTGGTTCGCATCGTACAAGGCGTAAAGAAACAGCCCGCCCAGCGGGGTGAGCTGGAAGGTTCCCAAGCCGACGGGAACGGAATTTTGGCGGTCGGTGATGCCGCGCAGTTGGGGATTGTCGGCAGTCTGGTAGCCGTCATATTTGATGCGGCCAACGACTTCCAAGTGTCCATAGCCGAGCGGCAGGGTTTTGATACCGACGGTGTCGATACGGGTGAATATTCGCCCATAGTCGAAATAGGCATAAGGTAGCAGCGAGGCACTGTTGTTCGCTCCTCTGATGGGGTTTGAGGATACGTTGGCGAAGAGTCCCAAGTCTCCCTGCAGGCTATTCGTGAAGTCCTCGGCGGCCAGAGCGTTCGTCGAGAGGAAAAGGGCGAGCGGGAAAATTGCATTGATTGGCTTCACGGAATGCCTCCTGATATTTCGCGTGGAATACTGCGAGACACGCATCGTGCCGTGGACGGGATAAATGAGCAAGATGGCATGGGCGTGCCACGAGTGGCTTTGTCCGGTTGTGCTATGTCGTGATAGATTTGCCGAGTTTTTCATAATTAGGAGGTTGCACGTGGTTAGTTCAAATATTCCCGTCATCGCTATCGACGGTCCTTCCGCATCGGGCAAGGGGACGGTGGCGCAGCGCGTGGCGACGGCGCTCGGTATGCACTATCTCGATAGCGGGGCGCTGTATCGCCTGTTGGGGCTGGCCGCGCAAAAGCGCGGTGTTGCGCTGGAGGCGGAAGAGCAGTTGGCAATACTGGCGGGACAGGTGGATATTCGTTTCGAGGGCGCGGACATCTGGCTGGACGGCGCGAAAGTGGGCGACGAGTTGCGCACCGAGGAGGCGGGTTCGGCGGCTTCGAAGATTGCGGCGCTGCCCAAGGTGCGCGCTGCTTTGCTGGATAAGCAGCGGGCTTTCCTGCAGTCGCCGGGGCTGGTGGCAGACGGGCGCGATATGGCCTCGGTGGTGTTCCCCGACTCGGTGTTGAAGATATTTTTGACTGCCAGCGCCGAGGCGCGTGCCGAACGCCGTTATAAGCAGTTGAAAGAAAAAGGGATGGATGCTAATATCGCCGCCCTTTTGCAGGACATACAGGCGCGCGACGAACGGGAT
>JBBIJL010000166.1:0-4964 GCA_037446005.1 Gallionellaceae bacterium
GGGTTGCCTGCCGACACTATCACGGTGAAGTTGAACGGTACGGCGGGGCAGAGCTTTGGCGCTTTCCTCGCGCACGGTATCAACTTCGAGTTGAACGGCGAAGGCAACGACTACGTGGGCAAGGGCTTGTGCGGCGGCCGCATTATCGTCAAGCCGGCGGCGGATTGCAAAATCAAGGCGGAAGAAAACATCATCGTCGGCAACACCGTGCTGTACGGTGCGACTTCCGGCGAGTGCTATTTCAACGGTGTCGCAGGCGAACGTTTCGCCGTGCGTAACTCCGGCGCGGTGGCGGTTGTTGAGGGCTTGGGCGACCACGGCTGCGAATACATGACCGGCGGCATGGTCGTGGTGCTGGGTCAGACCGGTCGCAATTTCGCTGCGGGCATGTCCGGCGGCGTGGCTTATGTGCTGGATGAAGACGGCACCTTCCCCAAACGTTGCAACATGACCATGGTGCAACTGGAAGCAGTACCGGAAGAGGCGGCAGCCAGCGAGACCGGCGAAGTCGAAGCTCACGGTCGTGTGCATTTCAATCACCTCAACAAGGCCGACGAAGCGGCTTTGCGCGGCAAGATAGAGAAACATCTGCGCTACACCGGCAGTACACGTGCCAAACATATTCTGGATAACTGGGCGACTTATCTGCCCAAGTTCGTGAAGGTCATGCCGACCGAATATCGTCGTGCGTTGCTCGAAATTGCGGCGCAGCAAAAGGAGGCCGCATAATGGGCAAGCCAACCGGATTCATGGAATTTGACCGCGTCAGCGAAGGCTACGCACCCGTCGAACAACGTCTGAAGCACTATCAGGAGTTCGTCGCGCATCTGACCGATGCCGAAGCCAAACAGCAGGGCGCACGCTGCATGGATTGCGGCATCCCGTTCTGCAACAACGGCTGTCCGGTCAACAACATCATCCCCGACTGGAACGATCTGGTGTATCGCGGCAACTGGAAACAGGCGCTGGATGTGCTGCACTCCACCAACAACTTCCCCGAAGTGACCGGACGCATCTGCCCTGCCCCGTGCGAAGCGGCATGTACGCTGAACATCAACAACGAAGCGGTTGGCATCAAGTCGATCGAGCACGCCATCATCGACAAGGGCGGCGAGAACGGCTGGGTTGTACCACAGAAGGCTGCGAAAAAGACCGGCAAGAAAATCGCCGTGGTTGGTTCCGGCCCCGCCGGATTGGCTGCCGCACAACAACTGGCGCGCGCAGGTCATGCCGTCACCGTGTTTGAAAAGAACAGCCGCATCGGCGGTCTGATGCGCTATGGCATTCCCGACTTCAAGCTGGACAAGCGTTTGATCGACTGGCGCATGGCGCAACTGGCGGCAGAGGGTGTCGAGTTTCGCACCAACACTTTTGTAGGGAAAGAGTTGCCTGGCAAAGGTATTGCCAACGATGCCCAGACCAACATCAGCCCGAAAGAGCTGCAAAAGAAATTCGACGCCGTGATTCTTGCGGGTGGCTCCGAGCAGCCGCGCGACTTGCCGGTGCCGGGACGCCAGTTGCAGGGCGTGCATTACGCGCTGGAATTCCTGATCCCGCAAAACAAAGAAGTCGCTGGTGATGCAAAAAATCCGATCAACGTTGCAGGCAAGCATGTCGTGGTCATTGGCGGCGGCGATACCGGCTCCGACTGCGTCGGCACGTCCAACCGTCACGGCGCAGCTTCGGTCACCCAGATCGAAGTGATGCCGCGCGCACCGGAGCAGGAAAACAAACCGCTGACTTGGCCGTACTGGCCGCTCAAGTTGCGCACCTCCAGTTCGCACGACGAAGGTTGCGCGCGCGATTGGGCGATTGCGACCAAAGAATTTGTCGGCGAAAACGGCGTACTCAAAGCCATCAAGGCTGTGCGCGTCGAGTTCAAGGACGGCAAAATGAGCGAAGTGCCGGGCAGTGAATTCGAGCTGAAGGCCGACTTCGTGTTCCTCGCCATGGGCTTCACCAACCCGCTGGTGCAGGTGCTGGATGCCTTCGGCGTGGAGAAGGACGCGCGCGGCAACGCCCGTGCTGACACCGAAGGTGCGAAGTGCTACCAGACCAGCGTGAAGAAAGTTTTCGCGGCGGGCGATATGCGTCGCGGTCAATCTTTGGTGGTATGGGCGATCCGCGAAGGCCGTCAAGCGGCCCGTGCAGTGGATGAATTCCTGATGGGCAGCAGCGTTCTGCCCCGATAAGAAAAGAGCAAAATGAACTTCAAAGTAAAGAACGACACCTTCCTGCGCGCCCTGCTGCGCCAGCCGACTGAATACACCCCGCTGTGGATGATGCGCCAGGCAGGCCGTTACCTGCCGGAATACTGCGCCACGCGCAAGCGCGCAGGCAGCTTCCTCAATCTATGCAAGAGCCCGGACATGGCGACGGAAGTGACGCTGCAACCGCTGGATCGTTTCCCTTTGGATGCCGCCATTCTGTTCTCCGACATTCTCACCGTGCCCGACGCAATGGGCTTGGGGCTGTATTTTTCCGAAGGTGAAGGCCCGAAGTTCGAGCGTCCTTTGCGCGATGAAGCCGCGATCAAAGCGTTGCGTGTGCCTGACATCGGCAAGGATTTGAAATACGTGACCGATGCGGTATCGCAAATCCGCAAAGCACTGGATGGCCGCGTACCGCTGATTGGTTTCTCCGGTAGCCCGTGGACACTGTCCTGCTACATGGTTGAAGGTGGCAGCAGCGACGACTACGCCAAGGTGAAGACTTTGATGTACAAAGAGCCCAAGCTGATGCACCACATCCTCAGCACAACCGCCGATGCGGTGATCGCCTACCTGAATGCTCAGATCGAAGCGGGCGCGCAAGCCGTGATGATTTTCGATTCCTGGGGCGGCGCGTTGTCGCATGCGGCCTACCACGAGTTTTCGCTGGCCTATATGCAGAAGATCGTGGCGGGACTCATCAAGGAAAAAGACGGCGTGCGCATTCCTTCCATCGTGTTCACCAAAGGTGGCGGTCTGTGGATCGAGAGCATCGCTGACATCGGTTGCGATGCGGTCGGTCTGGACTGGACCATGGACATCGGCGTGGCGCGCCAGAAGGTTGGCCACAAGGTCGCGCTGCAAGGCAACATCGACCCGACCGTGTTGTTTGCCACGCCCGAAGTGATTCATAACGAAGTCGAAAAAGTGTTGACCAGCTACGGTTACGGCAGCGGCCATGTGTTCAATCTGGGGCACGGCATTTCGCAATTCACCAATCCGGACAATGCGGCGGCGCTGGTACAGGCGGTACATGAATTGAGCAAAAAATATCATTAAAACCGCTTGACAACCGGCGCGCTTATACACAAGGCATCGGTGCAAACAAAGGCCACGGAGCAATTTCCTGTGGCCTTTGTTGTTTTTGAGTAACATATTGATTTTATATAAGTAATATATCGCCCGAAATTTAGGCGGAAGAAAAAAACCGTATATACAATTGGCAGTTAGCGCTATTGTTGGAACGTTATACACACAGTTATCCACAGGATTTGTGCATAATAAAAAATCTGTATATCCATCAAGCGCATTAGCGAAATTCCATAGAAATTACCGGAGAAAAATTCATTAACATGCCCATCGTTCGCGTTGCGCTGGATGTGCCTTTGTCAACACTATTCGATTATTTAGTGGAGGCAAATATTCCGGTCGCACTCGGCCAGCGCGTAATCGTCCCGTTCGGGCGCAAACAAGTTGTTGGTATCGTCATGGAGTTGGCGGAAAGCTCGACGCTGGCGAGCGAACGCATCAAGCCTGTCGTGCAAGTGCTGGATGATGTTCCGCCTCTTCCCGCCGAGCTGCTCACCCTGCTGCGTTTTTGCAGCGACTATTACCATCACCCGCTGGGGTTGACCATCATGGCCGCTTTGCCCGCGCGCTTGCGCGCGCAAGAACCTGTCGCAATCAAGCAAGAGTTGAGTTATGCCCTGAGCGAGTCTGGGTGCGCGCTTGATCTGGCACAATTTCCCAAACGCCGCGTGGTGCAGCAACGCATTTTGCAGGCATTGCAGCGCGGCGTTTTAAATGCCACCCAGATACGCGCGTTGTCGCCCAGCGCGTCTGCCAATTTGAAGGTCTTGCTGGAAGCGGGTTGGGTGGAGCCGGGCACCGGAACGGAAACTGCGCAACCTGTCCATACCTTTAACGAGGCGCATACGCCCACGGCGGCGCAACAACAAGTAATAGATACGGTGGTGCAAACGCAGGGCTACCGCTGTTTCCTGTTGCACGGCATCACCGGTAGCGGCAAAACCGAGGTGTACGTACACCTCATGCACCAGGTGCTGCAACGCGGCGATCAGGTGCTGCTGCTGATTCCCGAAATCAATCTCACGCCACAGCTGGAAAACTATTTTCGCAGCCGCTTCCCCGATACCGAACTGGCGAGTTTGCACAGCGGATTGAACGACGGCGAACGTGCGCAAAAATGGCTGCGCGCGCAGAGCGGACAGGCGCGCATCGTACTGGGCACGCGCCTAGCCGTATTCACGCCGCTGCCGCAACTGGGTTTGATTCTGGTGGACGAAGAGCATGACGCCTCGTTCAAACAGCAAGATGGTTTGCGCTACTCCGCGCGCGATGTTGCCATCTTCCGCGCCAACCAGCGCGGTGTACCTATCGTGTTGGGATCGGCCACGCCGTCGCTGGAGAGTTACTACAACGCGCAAAGCGGCCGCTATCAATTATTGAAACTGACCCAGCGCGCCGCCGAGCAAGCGCAGTTGCCGCAAGTGCGTTGCCTCAACACCGTCAACACGCCGCTACAGGAAGGCTTTAGCTCGGCCATGCTCACGGCATTGGAAGAGCGCCTGCGCCGCAAAGAACAGAGCCTGATCTTCATCAACCGGCGCGGTTATGCCCCGGTGCTGATGTGTACCGCCTGCGGCTGGCTGTCCGGCTGCCCGAGTTGCGCGGGCAAGCTGGTGCTGCATTTGAAAGACCGCCGCCTGCGCTGCCACCATTGCGGCCATCAGG
>JBBIJL010000167.1:0-4939 GCA_037446005.1 Gallionellaceae bacterium
ATAGCTCAGCTGGGAGAGCGCTTGCATGGCATGCAAGAGGTCAGCGGTTCGATCCCGCTTATCTCCACCAAGAGGCTTATCTCAAGAAGAGGAAGCAGTAGTAAGTTGTAAAAGCCCTTTAGTCCCCATCGTCTAGAGGCCTAGGACACCGCCCTTTCACGGCGATAACACGAGTTCGAATCTCGTTGGGGACGCCACCAGCTTCTGGTGGTATCTGTAGAACCTCCTGTTTTCTTATTAAAATTTTCATTGAGTTGTTTTCAACGGCACGGACCTTTGCTATAATCCGCCCCGTTTTGTAGATGGGCCTTGAGCCCGTTTTTTATTTGTGGGTGCGGATATGGATGTTGTAAAGCTTGTTGAAACGACGCTGACTGGCTTGGGGTACGAGTTGGTTGATCTTGAGGTGTCTGGGCGCGGGCTGATGCGCGTGTTTATCGACAAGCCCGAAGGAATATCTCTGGATGACTGTGAGCGGGTTAGTCATCAGTTGACGCGTTTGTTCACTGTGGAGAATGTGGATTTTGAAAGGCTTGAGATTTCGTCTCCTGGATTGGATCGTCCGCTTAAGAAGCTCGCCGATTTTATTCGCTTCAATGGGCAGAAGGCGCAGCTCAAATTGCGCGTGCCTTTAAATGGTCGCAAGAATTTTGTAGGTGTTCTGGGTGAAGTTCAGAATGAAGTTTTGCAGTTGGATGTGGATGGTAGCCCGGTGGCAATCGAGCTATCCAATATTGATAAGGCACGCTTGGTGCCAGTGTTTTAATTTTTGAATAACCAAAGTTGCCCGCATGGTGTTGGCAACTTGCAAACGGTTGGAGACGGTAATGAGTCGTGAAGTCTTGTTGTTGGTAGATGCCTTGGCGCGTGAAAAGAACGTGGATAAGGAAATCGTGTTTGGCGCGCTGGAATCGGCTTTGGCCTCGGCCACCAAAAAGCGTTTTGCCGATGAAGAAGCTGATGTGCGCGTCAGCATCAATCGTCAGAGCGGCGAATACGAATCTTTCCGTCGCTGGCAAGTGACCGACGATGAAACTTTTGAAACGCCTGATCTGCATATCAAGCTGAATGAGGCGCAAAAGCAGAACCCCGATATTCAGTTGGATGAATTCATTGAAGAGCCGCTGGAGTCTATCGACTTTGGTCGCATCGGCGCACAAGCTGCCAAGCAAGTGATTTTCCAGAAGATTCGCGACGCCGAGCGCGAGCAAATTCTGGCCGACTTCATGGGGCGCAGCGAACATCTGGTATCCGGCACGATCAAGCGTATCGAGCGCGGCAATGCCATCGTCGAGTTCGGCAAGATCGAAGCGTTACTGCCGCGCGATCAAATGATCCCGAAGGAAAACTTGCGCGTGGGTGACCGTGTGCGAGCTTATCTGTTGCGCGTTGATCGCACCGTGCGCGGCCCTCAGATCGTTCTGTCTCGTATCACGCCTGAATTCTTGACCAAGCTGTTTGAGTTGGAAGTGCCCGAAATCGAAGAGGGCTTGCTGGAAATCGTGAGCGCTTCGCGCGATCCGGGTTCCCGCGCCAAGATCGCTGTGCGCACCCATGACCAGCGTCTGGATCCGATCGGTACCTGCGTCGGTATGCGTGGTTCGCGTGTTCAGGCCGTGACTAATGAATTGGCCGGCGAGCGTGTAGACATCATCCTGTGGTCGGAAGATCCGGCTACCAGCGTCATTAACGCATTGGCGCCGGCTGAAGTGACCAGCATCGTGGTGGACGAAGATCGTCACAGCATGGACGTAGTGGTTGAAGAAGAGAATTTGGCGCAAGCCATTGGGCGCGGCGGTCAAAACGTGCGTCTGGCCAGCGAGCTGACCGGCTGGGAAATCAACCTGATGACGGTTGAGCAATCCGCAGAAAAGAATGAACAGGAATTTGCCAAGATTCGCGATCTGTTCGTAGCCAAGCTGGATGTGGACGAAGAAGTCGCCGATATTCTGGTGCAGGAAGGTTTTAATACGCTGGAAGAAGTCGCGTATGTACCATTGGACGAGATGCTGTCGATTGAGTCGTTCGATGAGGCGACGGTGAATGAGCTGCGTAGCCGTGCGCGTAACGCCTTGTTAACGGCAGCGATCGCCAACGAAGAGCAAGTCGAACACAACATTGAAGATCTGTTGAAAATAGACGGTATGGATGAAGAAACTGCGCGCACGTTAGCGGGCAAGGGAGTCGGTACGCAAGAACAGCTGGCTGATCTGGACGGCGACGAGCTGGTGGAAATGACCGGCATGGATGCTGATCGCGCCAACCAGTTAATCATGACAGCGCGTGCGCCTTGGTTCGCTTGATGACCTTGGTTTGATTGAGATGTAATTAGTGTCGGTAGACGAGTTTGTCTGGATTTGGGTTTAAGGGGTCGTAATGGGAAAAATGAATGTAGCGCAATTCGCCGGTGAGCTGGGTCTTCCGGTCGGACTGCTGCTGGAACAACTGCAGGCGGCCGGGGTCGTCAAAAAGCAGGAGAGTGACCCCGTATCTGAACAGGATAAATCGCAATTGCTGGAGCATTTGCGTAGTGCGCACGGCAGCAGTAAAAACAAAATCACGCTGGTGCGACGCGAAACCACTGCGATCAAGAAAGCCGACAGCACCGGCAAGTCGCGCACGATTCAGGTCGAAGTGCGGAAAAAACGCACAGTTGCTCCTGCTGCATCGGATGAGCCAAAAGAAGTTGCTCCCGTCGCGCCGGTTGCCGTGCCTGCGAAAGTTGTCGATGAGCATGAGTTGCAAGCGCGCAATGAAGAAGCTCGCATTCAGGCTGAATTGGCCGCGCGCCAAGCTGCCGAGCAACAGGCCAAACAAGAACGCAGCAAACGTAAGGCCGCGCCACCCGTAGAGCCGACTCCCGCACCTGCCGCCGCGCCTGCGACGGCTCCGGTGGCGGCTGCTCCTGAAGTGCCGCCTGTGGCGGTGGCTGCCGAAGCGGCAACAGCGGATGGAACGTTGCATAAACCGACACTGAAGCCGGGGGATAAAGTATCCAAACCCAAGAAGGCTGAAAAAGTCGCAGATAAAGATAGTCCTTGGGATCAAGCCGGGCACAAAAAACGTCCTCCGTCGCGTAATGTGGATGCGCGCGCCGGAGTGGGAGCGCGTGCAGGCGGATCGCTGCGTGCCGGGCGTCACGATAAACATCACAAGCCAGAAGAAACGCCTGCGGGGCAACACGCTTTTTCTTTGCCGACCGAACCTATCGTGCAGGAAGTGATGGTTCCGGAGACCATTAGCGTGTCCGAGTTGGCGCAGAAAATGTCCATCAAGGCCGTGGAAATCATCAAGGCTTTGATGAAGATGGGCAGCATGGTGACGATCAACCAGGTGCTGGATCAGGAAACCGCGATGATCGTGGTGGAAGAATTGGGGCACGTTGCCAAACCCGCCAAGCCGGATGATCCGGATGCTTATCTGACCGAAACTGTCGATCACAAAGATGTCGTGTTGGAGTCTCGTGCTCCCGTTGTGACGGTGATGGGGCACGTTGACCATGGTAAGACATCGTTGCTGGACTACATCCGCCGCACCCGCGTGGCTTCCGGCGAAGCTGGCGGTATTACGCAACATATCGGTGCGTACCATGTGGACACGCCGCGCGGCATGATTACCTTCCTCGACACCCCGGGGCACGAAGCGTTTACCGCAATGCGTGCCCGCGGTGCGAAAGCAACCGACATCGTGATTCTGGTGGTAGCTGCCGACGACGGCGTGATGCCGCAAACCAAGGAAGCGATCCACCATGCCAAGGCTGCGGAAGTGCCTATCGTGGTGGCGATCACTAAGATAGACAAACCCGATGCCAATTCCGAGCGCGTGCGCCAGGAACTGGTAGCGGAAGGCGTAGTGCCGGAAGACTGGGGCGGCGATTGTATGTTCGTCGAAGTTTCGGCCAAGAGCGGGCAGGGTATTGATGCCTTGCTGGAAGGTATCTTGCTGCAAGCCGAAGTGCTGGAACTGAAAGCGCCGAGAGAAGCCAGCGCCAAGGGCGTGGTGGTCGAAGCCCGTTTGGATAAAGGTAAGGGGGCTGTCGCAACCTTGCTGGTGCAGTCCGGCACATTGAAGCGCGGCGATGCCATTCTGGTCGGTTCCGTGTCAGGTCGCGTACGCGCCATGCTGGATGAAAACGGCAAAGTCATCAACGAAGCCGGTCCTTCCATTCCGGTCGAAATTCAAGGTTTGTCAGAAGTGCCGACCGCCGGTGCTGATTTCTTGGTGCTGGCCGACGAGAAGAAAGCGCGCGAAATCGCGCTGTTCCGTCAAGGCAAGTTCCGCGATGTGAAGCTGGCCAAGCAACAAGCCGCCAAGCTGGAAAATATGTTCGAACAGATGTCCGAAGGCGAAGTCCGCACGCTGTCGCTGATCGTGAAGGCCGACGTGCAAGGTTCGCTGGAAGCGATTGCAGGTTCGTTGCAAAAGCTTTCGACTTCTGAGGTCAAGGTCAGCCTGATTCACAGCGGTGTCGGTGCCATCACCGAATCGGACGTTAACTTGGCTCTGGCTTCCAAAGCGATTGTCATCGGTTTTAACTCGCGTGCCGATGCAGCCGCGCGCCGCTTGGCCGAATCTTCCGGCGTTGACATCCGCTACTACAATATCATTTACGCTATGGTGGATGAGATCAAGGCTGCGCTATCAGGCATGCTGACACCGGACAAGAAAGAAAATGTCATCGGTATGGTGGAAATTCGCCAAGTGTTCACCATCTCCAAGGTGGGTACGATTGCGGGTTGCTACGTCACCGAAGGTATGGTCAAACGCGGTTCGCAAGTCCGCGTGTTGCGCAACAACGTGGTCATCCACAGCGGCGAACTGGATTCGCTCAAGCGCTTCAAGGACGATGTGAAGGAAGTGAAGTCGAACTTCGAGTGCGGCTTGTCCCTAAAGGGTTACAACGATTTGCAGGTGGGTGACCAACTCGAGGTATTTGAAA
>JBBIJL010000168.1:0-4892 GCA_037446005.1 Gallionellaceae bacterium
CGATGTGTATTACAAAGTGGTCGTGCGCACCAACTCGGCCACCCTCAAACGCGGCGACAAAGAATTCGCCATCATCCCCGGCATGACCACCAGCGTGCAGATCAAGACCGGCAAAAAGACCATCCTTGAATACCTGTTGAAGCCCGTATTCAAGGCGCGCGAGGCGTTCCGTGAGCGTTGAGGTTAACGGTATGCCGGTTGTAGCGACTCATGCGGACGCATCGTTTTCAGCAGCGGCTCCGGTATCCGCATTGAAGCGCAAAACAATCGCGCTGCTGCTGTCGTGTTGTGCCGTGCTACCGGCACATGCCGCAGCGCAGCCACCTCAAATGAGTTCGGGCACGGAGGAACGCACCGGTGCGCCGGCAGATGTCCCGGCGCAAACCAATCAGTCCGTTGCCGCCGCTAACCCTGCCGCACACGAAATAGAAACCCGCTTCCTGCAACAGCTGGTCGGCATCGCCTTGCAGCGCAGCCCGCAATTGCGCGATACCGAAGCGGCCTGGCACGCGGCGCAGATGGACACGGAAGACGTGCGCGGGGTGCGCTGGCCGCGCGTGGACGTTTCGGGTACCAGCCAGTCCAAAACATTCGGCACGGGCAATCCCTACGGCAACGGCAGCACCAACCGCGTGGGGGTGACCGTTACCTACAACCTGTTCGACGGCGGCAAGACCGGCAAACAGATTTCCGCAAAAGAACATCAGGAAATATCTGCCCACGCGAAATATTTGCAAACGCGCGAGCAGACCATCTTCGACACCACCAGCGTGTATCTGCAGATATTGAAATATCGCCGGCTAGTGGAACTGCACCAGCAGAATGCGGAGCGGCTCGCGGTGCTGGTCAACAAGATGGACGAGATCGTGCAAGTCATCGGCGGACGCCGCAGCGAGTTGACGCAAGCGCTATCGCGCCTGTTGCAGGCCAAAGAAAACCGCGCGCTGGCCGAAGCGAAACTGAACGAATTCAACGTGCAATTGCTCAAGCTGATCGGCGCGGAAAATATGGCGCAAACAAACGGCGGCAAAATGCCCGTCATTGCGCCGATCACGCCAGAAACCGGCATGACCGCCGCGAAAAAATCCCATCCGTTGTTGCTGGCAGCCGAGGCCGACCGGCTGGCGCTGGACGATACCGCCAGCGCGATCCGCAAGAGCAACTACTGGCCTGTGTTCGAAGTGCAGGCCTCCAAAATGTCCGGGGTGGACATCATGGGTTACAGCGATCCGGGGCAGATGTACCTCACCTTCAGATGGAATGCCTTTCAGGGTTTCTCCGGCAAGGCGCAGGAAAAAGCCGTGCTGGAACGCGCCAATGCGGCACAGGAAAAATACCAGCAAACCATATTCGACATCGAATACAAACTCAACAGCGCCTGGACCGACTATCGGAACCAGCATGACCGGGTAAACAGCTTGCGCATACTTGCGGTGAATACCGAGCAAGTGCGCAACGACTATTACGCGCAGTGGGAAACTCTGGGAAAACGCTCGCTGCTTGAAGTGCTGACCGCGGAAAACGAGCATGTTTCGACCATGATTAATCTGGCCAGCAGCGAACTCGATGAACAGCTCGCGCTCGCGCGGCTGCGCTTTGAATCCGGCACGCTGGCGGCGTGGCTGTTCGACAATGCGGGCTAATCAGCAACCGTAGTTGCGGGGCACGCTCCCGCATCAGCGCCGCGACCGCCGCTGCAACGCTCTATCCCCGACAAATCTTGTGCCGAGAACACTGCCGCAAACCCGGCGGCCTGCAACAGTTCGCGCACCCGTTCAGCCTGATCGTAGCCGTGCTCTAGCAACAGCCAGCCGTCTTGCTCGAGATGCGCGCGCGCTTGCGCGACAATGCGGCGTATATCGTCCAGACCGTCCGCCCCCGCAGCCAAGGCCGTGAGCGGTTCGAAGCGTACATCGCCTTGCGCCAGATGAGGGTCGCCCGCCGCGATGTAGGGGGGGTTGGAGACGATGAGGTCGAAGCGCTGCCCGTCCAGCGCGGAGAACCAATTGCTTTCGATGAAGCGCACGTTGGAAATACCCAACCGTTGCGCGTTGGCGCGTGCCACCGCCAATGCCGCAACCGATTTATCGCATGTCCATACTTCGGCATCGCGGCGCTGATGCGCAATGGCCAGCGCAATCGCACCGCTGCCCGTGCCCATATCTAAAACGCGCATACCGTTTTGCGCAACCCGCTCCAGCGCCAACTCCACCAGCAACTCGGTATCCGGGCGCGGGATCAACGTGGCATTAGTCACGCCGAGATTCAATCCGAAGAATTCGCGCTCACCCAGAATGTAAGCGATGGGTTCGCCGCTCAAACGGCGTTGCAGTAAAACCCGGTAAGCGGTTTCTTCCGCATCGCTGAGGATGTGCTCGGGATGGGCGACAAGATAAGAGCGCGCAACGTGCAGCACTTGTTGCAACAACATCTGAACTTCGAGGCGCGCAGTGCTTCTATCCAGTTGTAACGCGGATGCGAGAAGCGCCTGATCGTGTGTCTGGATCGTCTGGATGTCGCGGAGACGAGTACTCATTGGTCTGAGTTCTTGATGACGGATATCTTCACACCACAATCGGATTGTCTGCCCGCCGCCAAACAATTTTGGCAGTCGTACGCCCATATGAACTGTCCTCGCCCTGCCTCTTTGGCTCGGTACATCGCCTGATCTGCTGCAATCAACAACTTGTGCGGCACGCAATTGCTGTCACCCAGCGCTATGCCGATCGACGTTGCCAAGTGGCAGGAGTGCTCGTTGATGAGGAACGGCTGGCGGAAGATATCCAGACATTTTTTGGCGACCAGCTCGGCGGCCTCTCTGGCATTACCGTTCAAGTCGGACAACACGATGACGAACTCATCACCGCCCACACGCGCTAAAGTATCTTCCTGCCGCACCACACTCTGCAAACGCTCGGTCACCTGACACAGAGCGGCATCGCCCGCCTCATGCCCGAGTCCGTCGTTAATGGGTTTGAATCCGTCCAGATCAAGGAACAGCACCGCGATCTGGCCTTTGCTGCGCTGCGCGCGCGCTACTGCCAGTTTGAGGCGATCCGCCAGTAATTGCCGGTTAGGCAGTCCCGTCAGTACGTCGTGATGCGCCATGTGATCGAGCTTCGCGCGACTCTCTAGCAGCGTGGAAAGCACGCGATTGAATGAGGTGGTCAGATGCCCCACCTCATCATCGCGCACGACAGGCAGCGGCTCGAGCGGTATCTCACCCAGCGTCATGCGATCCGCATGCTGCGCCGCATTGCGCAACGGCTTCAACAGATAGCGCAGCCCCATCACCATGATGATCAAGAACAGAACCGTAATCATGGCGGTGTTGTTGATCACGAAACGACGTAAGCGGTTGATGGGGGCAAAAGCCTCCTCGGTCGGGAGGCGCGTCACAACAAACCATCCACTGCTCGGCACAGAAGCGATGCCGACCAGCTCCTCCACGCCGAACGCATTGATCGTGATACCCGTACCGCGATACCCCGCCATCGCCCGGTCGTGCAAAATATTCACGCCCGTGGCTGGCGTAGGCTTGAAGATCATGCGCACATCGGAGGCGCCGACGAACAACTGGTCGCGCGGCGAGATCAACAACACGCCCCCCGTGTTTCCAATACGGGTGTGCTGCAGACTATCCAGAAAATCCGGCTCGTCCAGCGCCGTTGTTCCTGCCAACACGGCCAGTACCTTGCCGTTGCCGTCGCGCAAGGGTATCGCCATGGGTAATACGGGTACGCTGTTGGTACGACTGATAACGGGGCGACCGATAGCGAACTCGCCTTTCAACGCCTGCTGGAAGTAATCACGATCCGTATAAGTCACACCGGCTTGTCTGGAGGATACCGGGTACCCCGCCACGACTTTGCCCGTCTTATCCAACACAGACATTCCGAACGTGAACAGCGGGTTCACGTCATGCCGCTCCTTCAACCATTCCTGTAACAGATTGTGGTCATGCAGCAGGCCAGGCTGGAACTTGGCCGCCACCCGCTCCAACAGTTCACGCCGCTCAGTGAGATTGTGATCGACATCGTGGGCGACATAGTTCGCCAGCGTCAACAGCTGTGTGGTAGTCAGCTCGGTGATGTCGTTGCGCAGATATTCACCGAGCAGGAAGATGCGCCCCAGCGCACCGAGGATGAGCAGCGCGAATCCGAAAAGAATGATGCGCGTGGTGATGCTGTTGAAGTTGGGGCGGAGGCTCACGGATGCGAGAAGTAGAATCGGACAGGCCGCACACTAACTTGACGGCGATAGTCGGTCAATATGCCAATGGCCTAAATATGGGCACCAGTTGCTTAGCGTTCGTCCGCCAGCGCCGACAGCTGCTCAGCCTGATGCTCGGCCATCAGCGCGCCCACCAGTTCGCTGATGTCGCCGTCCATGATCTGGTCCATCTTGTACAGCGTGAGGTTGATGCGGTGGTCGGTGACGCGACCCTGCGGGAAGTTGTAGGTGCGGATGCGCTCGGAGCGGTCGCCGCTGCCGACCAGCGATTTGCGCTCGGCGGCAATCTTGCTGTGCGCTTCCTGTTCCTGTTTATCCTTGATGCGTGCGGCCAGCACGCGCAGGGCTTGCGCTTTGTTCTGATGCTGCGAGCGGCCGTCCTGACATTCGACCACGGTGCCGGTCGGCAGGTGGGTGATGCGCACGGCGGAGTCGGTTTTGTTGATGTGCTGGCCGCCCGCGCCGCTGGCGCGGAAGGTGTCGATGCGCAGGTCGGCGGGGTTCAATTCCACTTCACCCACTTCATCCGCTTCGGGCAGGATCGCCACGGTGCACGCGGAGGTGTGGATGCGGCCTTGCGTCTCGGTGGCGGGTACGCGCTGCACGCGGTGCGCGCCGGATTCGAATTTCAGCACCGAATAGGCGCCCTGTCCCACGAT
>JBBIJL010000169.1:0-4857 GCA_037446005.1 Gallionellaceae bacterium
GGAAATCATCGACGGCATGGAGATGGACCTAGACCAGCCGCGCTACGCCGATTTCAAATCGCTGCAACTGTATTGCTACCGCGTCGCCTCGGTGGTCGGCCTGCTGACGGTGGAAATTTTCGGCTACACCGACCGCCAGACGCTGAAGTATGCGCACGATCTCGGTATCGCCTTCCAGCTCACCAACATCATCCGCGACGTGGGCGAAGATGCGCGGCGCAACCGCATCTATTTGCCGATGGACGAGTTGCAACAGTTCGGCGTACCGGCGGCGGACATTCTCAATGCGCGCGAAACCGAAAATTTCCAGAAACTGATGGCTTTCCAAATCGAACGCGCCCGCCAATATTACCGCCAGGCGCTCGAACATCTGCCCGCCGCAGACCGCAAAGCGCAACGCACCGGACTCATCATGGCGGCAATCTATCTAGCCACGCTGGACGAGGTGGTGGCTAGCGGCTGCCATGTGCTGAAAGAGCGCGTGTCGCTGACGCCGACTTATAAACTGTGGCTGGCAGTCAAGGCATGGTGGCAGAATTAAAGTGCGTTCCCTCATCCCAGCCTTCCCCCGGAGGGGGAAGGTGCCGTTATTCCCTCTCCCTCCGGGAGAGGGCTAGGGTGAGGGAATAGCGTGAAACTTTCGCCCCCCAATTTGCCAACCCCCGCCATCATCGGCGGCGGCTACGCCGGCATGGCCGCCGCCGCAACGCTGACTGCGCGCGGCATTCCCGTCACCGTCTTTGAAAGCGCCAAGCAACTCGGCGGTCGCGCGCGCGGTGTTTTGCATAACGACACGCAACTCGATAACGGCCAGCACATCCTGCTCGGCTGCTACCGCGACACGCTCAAGCTCATCGCCCAAGTCGGTGGCAATCTCGAACAGGATTTTCTGCGCCTGCCGCTGCAACTCACGCTGCACGATCGTTTTGAACTCAAAGCGCCGCGCCTGCCCGCCCCGCTGCATTTGCTCGCCGCCTTGCTCTCGGCCAAAGGCCTGTCGTTCGCCGAGCGGTTTCAAGCCGCATGTTTCATGCAGTCCATGCGCCACAAAAAATTCAAACTGACACACGACATCAGCGCGCAGGAGCTGCTGCGCAGCCACGGACAAAGCGAAGATTTGATCCGCCTGATGTGGGAACCCATTTGCATTTCGGCGCTGAACACACCAACGCACAAAGCTTCCGCGCAAGTATTGCTCAACGTGCTGCGCGACAGTTTGAACGGCAGTTTTGCCGATAGCGAAATGCTGCTGCCGACCATCGACTTCTCCGCCCTGTTCCCGGAACGCGCGGCGCAATATGTGACTCAGCACGGAGGCACGGTGCAAATTTCCTGCGGTGTAGAGGCCATCATGCCTTGTGATGACGGGGTCGAACTCGTCACAGCACAAGCCTGTCCTGAGCCAAGTCGAAGGAGCGCACAGCATTTCAGCCACATCATCTGTGCAGCCTCCCCCGCCAATACCGCGCGCCTGTTCCGCGCCATACCCGCTCTCATCCCCGTCGCCGAACAAATCGACGCGATCCCCTACCAGCCCATCTACACCGTATACCTGCAATACCCCGCCCATGTCACCCTGCCGCAATCCATGCTGGGCTTCGACCGCTGCATCGCACAGTGGCTGTTCGACAAAGGCCGCATCGCGGGGCAGCACGGACTCATCGCCGTGGTCATCAGCGCCGAGGGCGCGCACCAGGAACTCGAGCACGAGCAATTGGCGCAAAGAGTGGCGCAGGAATTGCGCGAACAACTCGAAATTTCAGAAGCCCCCTATGGCACAAAGTCATCGCCGAAAAACGCGCCACCTTCTCCTGCACCGTTAACCTGAACCGCCCCGCCTGCACCACCCCGCTCGCCAACGTATTGCTGGCGGGCGACTTCACCACAGGCGACTATCCCGCCACGCTGGAAGGGGCAGTGCTAAGCGGGATACGTGCGGCCAATACCATCCTTATGCAGTAACGCTAAAGATTAACGGCTAAATCCCTTGTTGGCCCATCGGACATCCCGTCCACCGCGCAGAATTTCACCTGATTGCGCCCGGCGCTTTTCGCTCCGTACAGCGCGCTATCGGCGGCGGCAATCAGGCTGTCGCTATCGCCCCCATGGGCGGGATAGGAAGCCACGCCGAAAGATGCCGTCACATGTATCCCGCCCGCTTCAAACAGAACCGTCGCTTCCTCGACCGCGCGGCGCAATTGCTCGGCGCGCTCGAATGCCTTCTCCTGCGGCACATTAGGCAGCACCAGCAGAAACTCCTCCCCGCCATAGCGGCAGCAAATATCGCTGGAACGCGAGTGCCGCTCGATCATCTCGCCGCATTTCCGTAGCACCGCGTCGCCGGCCTGATGCCCGCGGGTATCATTCACCGCCTTGAAATGGTCGATGTCGCCCATGATGAGACTGACCGCATAGCCTTGGCGTTGCGCCAGTGCGATTTCGCGCTCCAGCGTTTCTTCCAGATAGCGGCGATTGAACAATCCGGTCAACGGATCGCGCATGGCCTGTTCGCGCAAGATCAGGTTAAGCGCCTGCACCTCCCGCTCGATACGCATCCGCTCCGTCACATCGGCCCACACCGCCATCACAGCCAGCTTGCCGCCGATAGTGACAGGCGAGCCGCCCGATATTTCGGCATTCACCAATGCGCCATCCTTACGCAGCACATTCACCACAAAAGCATCCTGATTAAAGAGACCGGCCATCCACCTGCGCATCAGCTTGTCGGCCCGCTGCCGCTCTTTCTCGGGCGTAATATCGAGCGGCCCCATCCGCATCAGCTCCTCAATGCTGTAACCGACGATGGACGCAAACTTGGGGTTCGCATAAACGAAACGCTCCCCCTCGATCAGCGTGATGCCGACCAGCGACTGATCGACCAGCGCGCGGAATTTCGTTTCCGATTCGCGCAAGGCGCGCGTGATGCGCTCGTTCTCCCCGAGCGCTGCCTCAAGCTCGGCAGTGCGGCTGCGCACCTGCTCCTCCAGCACAATCGCGGTATGGAATAAATTGAAATCCGAACCTTGCATATTGTCGCTGCGTTCGGCGCGGTTCATCAGCGCCTGAATAATCTTGTTCAGACGCAAAATTTCATTCTGCAAATTCTGTTCAGACATGACTCCCCCCCGCAGCGCCAATTGCGACACCCGTTAGCGTTTGATTCACATGCACACCGAGATACTGCTCGCCGTAACTGTTGAATCCCAGCACACGGTTGCGCCGGTAAATTTTGCCGGCACGCTCCTTCTGCCCCGTCTGCGTAAGCTCCAAATTGCGCAGAATGCAATCGCAACCGAGCACCAGTTGCGGATCGCCGACCTTATCGCGCAGATCGTCGAAGGTCTGCTCCAGATTCCGCACCATATCCATTCCCCGAGCCAAACGCAGCACCAAGCCTTCTTCAATCGCGCAATAAAAAGTCAGGCTGCCATCCGCGTTCACCTTCTGGATCGAACGCACATAATCGGTTCCGCCGATTTTCACCACCACCGGCGAAGCCGCAAAACGCATGGAATCGAGATCGTCGGCATCAACCCCGACCAGCCGCGCATACTCCTCGGCGGCGGGCGCCCCGTTGATCTCCGTCACGATGCGTTGCACCGTATCCGCCTTGGTCACCACCAGCCGCTCGTCGGTGGCCACAAAATGCTGCGTCTTGAAAAGATGGAAAGGCAATGGCGTGGAAATCAACACCAGCACCGCACCGTTGGCATGAAAAGCCCCGTCGTAATACACGCCGGTCTGCCGGAAAGCCAGATCGTCCCCCGCCGAACCGCCGAATACCGGAATACCGCCCAAGCCGTGTTGTACCGCGTGCGCCACTGGCTCTTCGCGCACGGACAGCCCGTCGATGAGCATCAGACCGAAGCTGTTGCCGGCATTCGCGCCGGACGATTTGTTTTCAAGTTGCTGCAACAGACATTTGGCAAAGGCTTTGCCGTCGGCAATATTGAACTGCTGCAAATGCGCCAGCATCCCCTTCACCGCCACAAAGCTTCCTGCCGGGAAACTCGCCCCCGCCAAACTGTGCTCGCAATAACCGGCAGGCCCGATTTCACCGGACGTGGTACACCCCACCACCGCCACCCCGGCGAACAAACGCCGCATCTCCGCCGCCACCTCATCCAGATCGTAGCGGGTAGAGCAAAAGAAAATCACCAGCTCCGTCTCCGGCTGCATCACCCCGTCATAAAACTCCTGCACCGCATGACGCGCATCGTCCGAGCGCGACTGAAACGTGCGGATATTTTTTTGTTTATTCACTCCCCCTCCTCCGTCCATCTTTGTATACACCGCGATGGGTATTGCCACGCCACCGTGGATGCGGCTTCAGCCGCGAATGCGCTCTGCGAATCACATTCCGCTTTCGCGATTAAAGTCGCTCCTACGAAAACCACCGTCCCCGTGGGATCGGCTTCATCTCAGCGCATCACCGCCAACATCGCCCCCGCAATATCGTGCAGCGGCATCACCCGCTCCACCGCGCCCAGCTTGAACGCCTCTTTCGGCATGCCGTACACCACGCAGGTCGCCTCATCCTGCCCCACGGTCTTTGCCCCGGCGTCGCGCATCTCCTTCAATCCGCGCGCACCGTCGTCGCCCATACCGGTCATGATGATGCCCAGCGCATTTTTCCCGGCGCACTGCGCCACCGAACGGAACAACACATCCACCGAGGGGCGGTGGCGGCTGACCAGCGGCCCATCCATGATGTCGACGTGGTACTGCGCGCCGCTGCGTTTGAGCACCATGTGCCGTCCGCCCGGCGCGATCAGCGCGCGCCCCGGCATCACGCGGTCGCCGTGTTTGGCCTCGCGCACTTCGATCTGGCACAGACTGTTCAAGCGGTTGGCGAAG
>JBBIJL010000170.1:0-4854 GCA_037446005.1 Gallionellaceae bacterium
GCGGCGCGGGCACGTTCTCGGACGGCAAGCTATACAGCCAGGTGAAAGACCCGAAACACTACAGCCGCAAAGTGCTGCATGAATTCATCAAGGCCGGAGCACCGCCGGAAATCGAGTACGTGAGCAAACCGCATATCGGCACGTTCCGCCTAGTGGGCATGGTGGAAGTGATGCGCGCCAACATCATCGAGCTGGGCGGCGAAGTGCGCTTCCAGAGCCGCGTGAGCGACATCGAAATCGAGGACGGCCAAGTGCGCGGCGTGACACTGGCAAACGGCGAGCACATCGCCACGCAACACGTGGTACTCGCCATCGGCCACAGCGCACGCGACACCGTCGAGATGCTGCACCAGCGCGGCGTGTATCTGGAAGCGAAACCGTTCTCGGTCGGCTTCCGCATCGAACATCCGCAATCGCTGATCGACCGCGCGCGCTTCGGCCCCAACGCGGGCAATCCACTGCTGGGCGCGGCGGATTACAAGCTGGTGCACCACGCCAGCAATGGCCGCTCGGTGTACAGCTTCTGCATGTGCCCCGGCGGCACGGTGGTCGCCGCGACCTCGGAGGAAGGTCGCGTGGTCACCAATGGCATGAGCCAGTATTCGCGCAACGAGCGCAACGCCAACAGCGGCATCGTGGTCGGCATCACCCCGGTGGACTACCCCGGCGATCCGCTCGCGGGCATCGAATTCCAGCGTCGGTGGGAAAGCCGCGCCTTCGAGCTGGGCGGCGGCAACTACAACGCGCCGGGACAACTGGTCGGCGACTTCATCGCGCAGCGCCCCTCCACCAAACTGGGCGAAGTGCAGCCCTCCTACACGCCGGGCGTAACACTGGGCGACCTCTCTACCGCATTGCCGGACTACGTGATCGAAGCCGTGCGCGAAGCCCTGCCCGCCTTCGAAAAAACCATCAAAGGTTTTGCAATGCACGACGCCGTCCTCACCGGCGTGGAGACTCGCACCTCGTCACCCGTGCGCATCAAACGCGACGAGAGCTACCAGAGCTTGAACACCAAAGGTTTGTACCCGGCGGGAGAAGGCGCGGGATATGCGGGCGGGATTATGTCGGCGGCGATAGACGGGATTGAGGTGGCAGAGGCGGTGGGGTTGAGTTTGGCGCGGAGTCGCGCTAAAACTTAATCTAGAGCTGCTACAGCAAATTCAAGACTGCCCTACCTATGACGATTCAAGTCAAAGAAATAATTCTTCTTTCCGGCTTACCTGCTTCAAGGTAACATGAACACTATGAGTAGCCAGACAAGTTTTGATTCCAGCACAACACTGCGCCCGCGATACAGCGAGGTTGAGCAGCGCAAGTCATCCGGCGCGACCTATACGCCGGATGACTTCGCGGCGTTTGTGGCCGATCAGATGGTGCAAGTCGCAGACTTACCCGAAAACGGAAAAATTCGTATTCTCGACCCCGCATGCGGAGATGGCGCTTTGCTTTACGCATTGATTGAACGCTTGCCACTCTCCGCCAGAAAGCGCATTGAGGTTGTGGGTTACGACATTGATCCAGAAACGATTGAAATTGCGACTTTGCGTTTTCAGCAGGACTTCCCCGATCTGGATATACATCTGGAACAAAAAGATTTTCTGGAGCATGTTCTCAATCTTCAAGGAGGGGGAGACTTGTTCTCCGCGCAAGAGGTGCAGCCCCCCTTCCATCTGGTCATCGCCAATCCGCCGTATGTGCGAACACAGATCATGGGGATGCAACAAGCGCAGCAACTGGCGCAAAATTTTGGATTAACTGGTCGCGTTGATCTTTACTACCCATTCTTGCTCGGCATTTCCCAAGTGCTGGCAGAAAACGGGATAACCGGAGTGATTACCTCAAACCGGTTCATGACCACAAAATCAGGGCAAGCCGTGCGGCGCGCCATGCTTTCGCGTTTCCGTATTTTGCACGCGTGGGATCTTGGCGACACCAAGCTTTTCGATGCGGCAGTCTTGCCATCTTTGTTGTTGGCTCGCGGCACATCCGCTCCGCACCATCCTCATACCGATGGAATCATTTACTCGTCGATTTACGAAACCGAAGATGCCGCCATTGCAAAAGCGACAAATGCGCTGACCGCATTGACTGCCGATAACGACACGGTCATTTCCATCACGGATGGCAGGCGTTTCCGCGTCCGCCACGGAACGTTGGATAACGGCGGCGACCCGGAAGGGATTTGGCGCGTCGCCACACAAGCCACCGACCAATGGTTGGCAACAGTCGAGGTCAACACGTGGGATACATTTCGGCGCATCGGTAAAATCAGGGTTGGTGTGAAATCAACAGCGGACAAGGTCTTCATTCGCAATGACTGGAACGACATGCCTGACGGGCGTCCTGAATTGCTTCGCCCATTGATTACCCGAAAATGCGCGCGTCGCTTCAAAGCCGATGTCCCAAAAAAGTCTCATCACATCAAGGAAATTCTTTATCCGCATGAGACCACAGAAAATGGACGCGCGGCTGTCGATCTAAAGCTCTACCCCAAAGCGGCGCAATATCTGGAAAAGCACCGCGACCTCCTTGAGTCGCGCACGTACCTCATCGATGCCGGACGAAACTGGTATGAACTGTGGGTGCCGCAAGACCCCGCAGCATGGCCGCAACCAAAACTGGTTTTCCCTGATATTTCAGATAAGCCCATTTTCTGGATTGACATGGACGGAGGCATCGTTAACGGTGAGTGTTATTGGCTACAGTGCGAAAACAAAGACGAACAAGACCTGCTGTGGTTGGCACTTTCAGTTGCCAATTCGACATTCATCGAAGCTTTTTACGATCACCGTTTTAACAACAAGCTCTATGCCGGACGGCGGCGCTTCATTACTCAATATGTCGAATTATTTCCATTACCCGACCCTGCGAGTCATGAAGCGATAGAGATTGTTGCACTGGCAAAAGAGATTCACGCCAAGATGCCCTCCGAAAAAGCCGACCAACTCGCCCTCGAACTCGACGCGCGAATTTGGCGTGTTTTCGGTTTATCTGCTGAAAAAGTCGCGGGGTAAGGGGATTTGAATTTTCCCGTTGGTCACTTTCCCTTCAAAGCGACGAAAACGTGTGAAAAAATCAGCCCCGGTTGTGAGATATAGATGGGTAAGCGTCACTTGCTTGCCGTCTGTTTCGGCATAAAAGATTGCATAACGTGTATCGCAATGTCGGGGCTGGTGATCCCCGACCCGTTGAACATCCAAAGGCTCTTCACTGCTGGGCAACACCAACCCCAAATCAATGGTCGGTGATGTTTGCAATTTGACCTCCAGCAACTGATGGCGAATATCGGGGAACTGCCCCGTGTCTTCATAGCGGCTATATCCCAAACATTCGCAAATCAAACGATGCAGTGCCGCCCCCCGGTTACGCTCTTGATCCATGCCGGGATCAACAAACGACTTCCCCACCAATTTGGACAAGCACCTGAAAATTTCCAGAATCGGCATCAGGAAATCACTCTCAGGTTCATCAACCGGACTAATCGATGGAGCAATGGATGCAACAGCGCGAACATACGGCAGCATCGGCGAGCTATCTTGCGCAGAAATCAACTCTTGAGAGTCCGTCCCCGTGACAAGCCCTGCCTGATATTTGGTGGTGATCGTCCCCGTAGTATCCAAGCGAGCCAGCTCCTGCCCTGTCACCACTTTGACTTTCAGAACGATGTCTTGATCTGAAATTTGGATAATCGCGTAACGTCTTGAGGGCGACAGCTCTTCATTCCAGATTTGCAGGTTATTTGACTTTTGCGTGTACGTATCCAGTCGCTGTCCGGGAAAGCGGGGCTGTGCTTTTTTAAAGGATTTTGGAACAGGATAACCAAGAGCCTCACACACGGCAGCCTTAACAACTTTTGAGCGCGTTCGCAACGCCAGACCATTCAAATCAAGACCGACCAGCCCTTGGTTTAGCAGTTTTTCCAAATGCTTGGAGGGAATCCAAAAACTCGCATCCCCTACTCGAATCGGCGAATAAATATCCAAGCCGGACGACTGGATGGCACTTTTATAAGCGAGTGCTGTTTTTCTTCGCATGTTTGACTCGCGGGGTCAGTAGCTCGGGGACACTCACCCCGAAAGCCAGAGCAAGAACTTCCAGCGTGCTGAGGGAAACGTTGCGCTCTTCACGCTCTACAGAGCCAATATAAGTGCGATGAAGTTCGCAGAGATCAGCCAACTCTTCTTGCGACAATCCATGTTCTTTCCGATAAGAACGGACATTTTCGGCAAGCGTGGCGCGTATTGAGGTGCTGGGAACTCTTAGCATCATCGAAACCGTTTAATGGGAGCGGCATTGTTTCTTACGGATGACTTTGATGCTACAGACTTTGAGTAGCCCACTGAAAACATGGCGATTAGAGGATGATTCGTATATTTGCAAGAATTCCCTCTAACCACTAGGTGGGATTATGTGAGCGGCGATTGACGAAGTCGAAGTGGCGGGGGAGTTAAGTGTGGCGAGAGCAATGTAGACTGCCAATAAGCCTCGCCCGAGACTCTTGTCGAAGGACGAAGCGTATTCTTGCCATTTGGCGCAGTAACGCTTACTTTAACCCGGATTAGCGAGTCTCCCGTAGGAGCGGCTTCAGCCGCGAATGCCCAGCCTAATTCACAGCCCAGCTTTCGCCAGCAAGCCTGTCCTGAGTTCAATCGAAGGGCTGGTTCCTACGAGGGAGTCGTCGCTAATGGACAATCCGAGTTTAAGTATAGAGGGTCAGTAGCGGAACTTGCTCAATGCGGCGCGCATGGTGTCGGCCATCGCCACCAGATTGTCAGCCTCTTTTGCCGTCATCCCGGCCGCAGCGCTGTTCTGTTCGGTCATCTGCGCGATCTGCTCCACATGCACGGCGAT
>JBBIJL010000171.1:0-4830 GCA_037446005.1 Gallionellaceae bacterium
AGTCCATCAGGCGCTTGGCAATGTCGGACACTTCCACACCCTCTTTCTTCCACTCGCGGCAATCGAGAATCATCTCGTGCGCGCAACGGCCATTGCTGCCGCTGTACAGCGTGGCATAGTGATCCTTCAACGATTCCTTGATGTAGTTCGCGTTCAAGATCGCCATCTTGGTCGCTTCGGTGAGCCCTGCTCCGCCCATCATCTTGATGTAGCCGTAGGAAATCAGCAGGATCAGCGCGCTGCCGTAAGGCGCGGCGGACACCGCGTGGATGCCTTGTGCGCCGCCGACCTTGACCACCGGATGCGCGGGCAGGAACGGCGCGAGGTGCGGCGCTACGCCGATGGGGCCTGCACCCGGCCCGCCGCCGCCGTGCGGGATGGCGAAGGTCTTGTGCAGGTTGAGGTGGCACACATCCGCGCCGATATTGCCGGGGCTGGTCAGGCCGACTTGCGCGTTCATGTTGGCGCCGTCCATGTATACCTGGCCGCCGTTGGCGTGGATGATTGCGGTGATGTCCTTGATACTTTCTTCGTACACGCCGTGCGTGCTGGGGTAGGTCACCATCAGACACGATAGATCGGCCTTGTGCTCTTCTGCCTTGGCGCGCAGGTCTTCAACGTCGATGTTGCCCTTGCTGTCGCACTTCACCACCACGATGTCGAGGCCGCACATCGCCGCGCTGGCCGGATTGGTGCCGTGGGCGGAAGAGGGAATCAGCACCACGTTGCGTTGCGCTTCGCCGCGCGAGCGGTGGTAAGCCTGGATCACCAGCAGGCCCGCATATTCGCCGGACGCGCCGCTGTTGGGCTGGAAACTCATTTGTGCAAAGCCGGTGATTTCGGACAGCGCCGCATCCAATCCGGCGATCACTTCCTGATAGCCTTCCGCTTGTTCGGCCGGCACGAACGGATGCAGGTTGGCGAACTCCGGCCAGGTCAGCGCCAGCATCTCGGAGGCCGCGTTGAGTTTCATGGTGCAGGAGCCCAGCGAAATCATCGAGTGCGTGAGCGACAGGTCTTTGTTTTCCAGACGCTTGATGTAACGCATCATCTCGGTTTCGGTACGGTAGCTGTTGAACACCGGATGGCTCAGGATAGTCGACTGACGCGGCTTCACCAGCAGTGCCTGCGCGGCGATTGCGGCAGCGGTGAGTACGGGGGCAGTCTTGCCTGCCGCCTGCGCGAACACGGCGAGGATGGCGTTGAGGTCGTCCACCGAGGTGGTCTGATCCAGTGCAATACCGATGCCCTCGGTGCTGTAGCGGAAATTAATTTGCGCGGCTTCGGCCAGCGCATGGATTTTCACATTGTCGGTGTGCGCCAGTTTCAGCGTGTCGAAGAAGGTGTTGTAGGCCACGGTGTAGCCGAGCTTCTTCAACTCGTTTGCCAACAGCGCGGCGGAGCGATGCACTTGTGCCGCAATCGCACGCAGGCCGTCCGCGCCGTGATACACCGCATACATGCTGGCCATGATGGCGAGCAATGCCTGTGCGGTGCAGATGTTGGAAGTGGCCTTCTCGCGGCGGATATGCTGTTCGCGTGTTTGCAGCGCCATGCGTAGCGCAGCGCCGCCGTCGGCATCCACCGACACGCCGATGATGCGGCCCGGCATCGAGCGCTTGTGCGCGTCGCGGCAGGCGAAGAATGCGGCGTGCGGGCCGCCGTAGCCCATCGGCACGCCGAAGCGCTGCGTGGAACCCAGCACCACATCCGCGCCCCACTCGCCCGGCGGGGTGAGCAGCACCAAACTTAAAATATCGGCAGCGACCGCAACAGTCATGCCGTTGGCCTTGGCGCGTTTTACGAAATCGGCATAGTCATGCACCACGCCGTTGGCGGCCGGATATTGCAGCAATGCGCCGTACAGCTTGTCGTTCAAGGTCACCGTTTTGAAATCGCCAATCACCAACTCAATGCCCAGCGGCTTGGCGCGCGTCTTCAGCAACTCGATGGTTTGCGGGAAGCATTCGTGCGACACGAAGAAACTGTTCTTGCCCTGCTCGGCGGCCTCGCGCGAGCGCAGTCCGTGCAGCATGGTCATCGCTTCCGCTGCGGCGGTGGCTTCGTCCAGCAGCGAAGCGTTGGCGATTTCCATGCCGGTCAGATCGACGATCATGGTTTGGAAATTCAGCAGCGCTTCCAAGCGTCCTTGCGCAATCTCCGCCTGATAAGGGGTGTACGCCGTGTACCAGCCCGGATTTTCCAGAATATTGCGCTGGATCACCGGGGGCAAAACGGTGTCGTAATAGCCCAGACCGATATAGGATTTGTATAGCCGGTTCTTCGCCGCAATACCGCGCAAGTGTTGCAGGAACGCGTGCTCGCTCATGCCTTCCGGCAGGTTCAGCGGTTTCTGCAAACGGATGGCGGCGGGAACGGTCTGGTCGATCAGCGCGGCCAGCGAGGGCGCATTGATCTTGTTCAGCATGGCCTGCACATCTTGTGCGTTCGAGCCGTTGTGGCGTGTGACGAATTGTTCGGTGGTCATAGGATTTAGGAGCTAGAAATTAGGATTGAGCAGGGCGGTGACAATCAAGAATTTGGATCGAAGAAATGGTTTTCCCAAATCCTCAATCCTAAATTCTCAGTCCTGTCTTTAATGTGCTTCGCTATCGACGACGGCTTGATAGGCGGCAGCATCCAGCAGTGCAGCAACATCAGCCGCGCTGTCCGGCTTCATTTTGAAAATCCACGCGCCGTAAGGGTCGCTGTTGATTTGCTCGGGGGCGCTATCCAAATCGCTGTTGGCGGCAACGACTGTGCCGGACACGGGCGCGTACACGTCGGCAGCCGCTTTTACAGACTCCACCACGGCACACTCTTCCTTTGCCTTCAGTGCACGGCCGGCAGCAGGCGCTTCGACGAACACCATGTCGCCGAGCAGTTCTTGCGCGTGTTGCGTGATGCCGACAGAGATGGTGCCGTCAGCTTCGGTTTTGACCCATTCGTGGGAGGCGGTGTATTTCAGGTTGGATGGATTGCTCATGGTTTTGTCCTTAAGAAAAATTAAAGTAAGCCTTTGCCGTTGCGGGCGAATGGGTATTTCACAACTTGTGCTGCCAACATTTTATCGCGGATAGCAACCTGCACGCTGTCGCCGATCTGTACGCCGTTCGGCACACGTGCCAGCGCGATGGATTTTTCCAGTGTGGGCGAGAAGCTGCCGCTGGTGATTTCGCCTTCGCCGTGGGCGGTTTGCACTTTTTGGTGGCCGCGCAACACGCCGCGATCCAGCAGTACGAGGCCAACCAGTTTGCGCGTGGGCGGGTGTGCCAGTAATGCCGCTTTGCCGATGAAGTCGCGCTCGCTCTTCAAATCAACAGTCCATGCCATACCGGCTTCCAGCGGGTTGATGCTCTCGTCCATGTCCTGACCGTAGAGGTTCATGCCCGCTTCCAGACGCAGCGTGTCGCGCGCGCCGAGGCCGATGGGTTTTACGCCAGCCTTGTTCAGGTCGTACCAGAACGCTTCCACTTTTTCTTTCGGCAGCATCACTTCAAAACCGTCTTCGCCGGTGTAGCCGGTGCGCGCCACGAAATATTCACCGCAGTCGGCCGCCTGAAAATTCACCAGACCTTCGGTTGCAGCCTTGGTCTGCGGCAGCACTTGCCATACCTTGGCGCGGGCGTTGGGGCCCTGAATGGCGACCATCGCCAGATCGTCGCGCGAAGTAATGGTGAGCTGCGGCGCGTGTACCGCAGCCTGCTGTTTCATCCAGGCGATGTCTTTGTCTGCCGTGCCCGCGTTCACCACGATGCGGAACCATTGTTCGGTCATGAAATAGATGATGAGGTCGTCGATCACGCCGCCTTCAGGGCGTAGCATGGCGGAGTAAAGCGCTTTGCCGGGTAGGGTGATCTTGTCGGCATTGTTCGCCAGCAGATAGCGCAGGAAAGCGCGCACGCCGTCGCCCTTGGCATCGACCACGCGCATGTGGCACACGTCGAACATGCCGACGTCATTGCGTACTTGATGGTGTTCGTCGATTTGCGAGCCGTAATTAACCGGCATATCCCAGCCGCCGAAATCCACCATCTTGGCGCCCATGGCGCGGTGGGCTGCATTGAGAGGAGTTTGCTTGAGCGTCATGTTTTCTTCCTGAGAAATAAAAAAAGGCGAAGCAGCAAATGCTGCTTCGCCCCATCTGTCCTTGGTACCTGAGAGATTGCAACTGACGTCGCGTGCCCCTTCGGTGGTTGGAAACCAGTCGTTAGTCGCTAGACGTTAGTCGTTAGTTAAAGCAAACCCGCGAAGCGGACAGCACCAACTAACGACTAGCGACTAGCGACTAATAACTAACTCTAACGCTCTCCAGATTTGCCTGTTCCGATTGGTTCTTGAGCCTGAGCGGTTACGGGTGTTGCGCCTTCGGCGGTGCAAGGAAACTGCACACTCTCCCAGTCGGTTTGAACGGCGGGCGGATTATACCGGAACTTTTGAAGTTGGGCGGTGTGCTCCCCCGTGAACGCTGGGATAAGGACGAATAAACACTGGACCCTGTGGCTAAGTTGAGCCACGCGGTCACCATACTTGAGCAGCTGAGGTTGACAAAGCATCCCGACAAAAAACAACCCCTCCGCGCGGGAGGGGGGATGCTGCGTTGGGTTTCGCTGCGCTAATCTGACCTGCGCGGTAAGCCCACCAGATTACTGAATCTTGCGGATGCGGTTGTTTAAGGTATCCGCCACATACAGATTAGTGCCGTCGGTGGTGATCCCGTTTGGATTGGTGAAAGATGCCGCCGCGCCCGTGCCGTTATTAGAGCCACTCGCACTACTTCCCGCCAATGTGGTTACCACCCCTGTGGCGATTACGATCTTGCGGATGAGA
>JBBIJL010000172.1:0-4811 GCA_037446005.1 Gallionellaceae bacterium
TCGCTGAGGGCTTTAACCATCATGTCCATCCCGGGGATAACCACTTTGAACACGATGTCCTCGGGGCTCACACCTCGCGCGACGGCATCCGCAACGATTTGCAGCGCGCGCGCCCGATCCGTATCCATCACGGCAGCGTTATAGTTCTTGATGACTTCGTCCAACATGGCGCTCTCCTTTGTCTGGGGATGGGGGAAGAGTCTGCACCCGCGGTGCCCGGGGATGAAGAGTAAAACCGGCGCCCCGCCGCCTCAAAAGCATTCTATTCCTGCATGGGTTGCAGATACAGATTTTCCACAAAAAACATTTCGAACCCGGCATCTTCGGCAAGGTTATAAACCGTGCATACGGACAGGATTTTTTCCAGCTCACTGGCGCCCGTGCTCGAGAGCAGCAAGGTCTCGCAGCCCGCCAATGCGGAATTGCCCTCCAGACGCATCGCCGCAAGCGGAACCGGCGGCAACAAACCGATCTGTTGCGCGTTGCCCGCATCGAGCAAACGCCCGAACGCACCGCAGGCATAAACCAGACGCAGCTCGTCAAGCGCGAGCCCCGCCTGCTGGCACAACCAGCGCACCCCGCCGCCTATCGCGGCTTTGGCGCGTTGCAGCACGTCGATGTCGCCGCGCTGCAACACGATGCGCCGCGCGCCTTCGTGCAACACGAAGCCCTCGCTGTCGCGCGCCTCGAAGCGCCCCACTTTATCCAGCTTGCCGTTGCGCCGCAGCCACGCCACCGCATCCACCAGCCCCGAGCCGCACAGCCCAACCGGCTGCGTATCGCCCAGCACGCGGATGGCGAATTGCCCGCCCGCAAACTGCTCCACGCGGTAAATCGCCCCGGCTTCGCCCGGCATTCCGCAACTGATACCGCTGCCCTCAAAAGCGGGCCCCCCGGCGGTAGACGTCACATGCAGCGTCTGCCCGTCCCACAGCGCCATTTCCGAATTGGTGCCGAAGTCGATCAGCAGGGTACCGGCCGGTTGCTCGATGAGGCGCGTGGCGATCACCCCCGCCAACAAATCCGAACCGATGAAGCCGCCCACCGGCGCGACAAAACGGATCGCGGCGGACGGACCGATCCCCCAGGCATCACGCAGAAAGGTCGTGTCTTGCGGCTGGCAGTCAATGCGCCGCGTCCAATATTCCGGCTGCAACAGCAGTGCGTAATTCTTGCCTGACAATAGGCTGAGCATCGCGGTATTGCCCACCAGCAGCACCTCGCCCACCTCCGCCAATTTGAGCCGGACGTGTAGCGCGATGTCCGCCAACGCCTCCGCAATAGCGTGCCGAACCAGACTGCTCATCTGCGCGGCAACCGCAGCGGAATGCTCCGCCTCCATCAGGCGGGTCAGCACATCCGCGCCATAGCTCCCTTGCGGATTGAGCCCCGTCCGTCCGGCGATGCGCTCTCCCGTCGCGAGATTCCACAGCGTCAGACGAATGTGCGTCGTGCCGAGGTCTATCGCGACGCCGTAAAGGCTGTCGGGCTTGCGCAAGGTAACGGGCAATGCCGCGCTGTACTCGTCGTCGCGCAGCGGTCGCCACAGCATCTGTGACTCAGGCTGCTCCAAGGCAACATGCAAGTCGGATTCGGGGATCACCTGGCACGCAAGCCGCACGCCGTGGCTAAGCTGTGTCGCCGTAAGGCGCTGCCTTTCGCCCGCCGTAAAAGGCAGCATGCCGCTTTCGGACACGCGCACCTGACATTGCCCGCAGGCGGCATTTCCGCCGCAGGCCGAACGCACCGCGAAACCGCCGGCAACCAGAATATCGCGCAAACTTGCGCCGGGTTGAAACGTGAGCAGGGATTCCCCGCGCGGGGTCTGGACAGCGATGGTGTGAGTAACGGGAACGGTACCCAAAATCAGTTATGGCACACAGTAATGGCCGCGATGTTCGCGCTAGCTCTTCTTGGGCAAACGCGCCAGCACGAACCAGTAGTTGTCCAGCTGGCGCACGGCGTCGATGAACTGCTCCATATCCACCGGTTTGGTGATATAGCCCGCCGCACCCAGCTTATAGGAAGCCACCACGTCGCGCTCCACATCGGAAGTGGTCAGCACTACCACCGGAATAGCCGACAGCTCTGGGTCTTTCTTGATTTCAGCGAGAAACTCGCGCCCGTTCATACGCGGCATATTGAGATCGAGCAAAATCAAATCGGGTTGCGGTGCATCCTTGTACTGCTCGCCCTGGCGGCGCAGAAAAGCCAAGGCATCGACGCCGTCCAGCTCGTGGTGCAGCGTGCAAAATACCTTGTTCGTCTTGAGCGCGGAGCGAACCAGATTGGCATCGGCAGGCTCGTCTTCCACCAGAAGAATATCGAAAGGACTCGCGTTATCAGTCAGCATACATATCCTCCATCAAGAAGTTCGGGGGCTGGTATGGCGCAACGCCAGAAGCAAATCTTACCACGCAAGAAATAATTGCCTCACCCGAAAATAAACCGTTCATTTCGGTTCCTCTCCGGGTGCAACCGGCAGTTCGAAAATAAACGTGCTGCCCCGGCCTTCGCCTTCCGATTCCACCCAGATGCGGCCGTTGTGATGTTCGACGATGCGCCGGCACAGAGCCAAGCCCATGCCGGTTCCCTCGAAGCGCTCGCGCGATTGCAGACGGCTGAAAAAATGAAACAGCTGGTCGATCCTGCGCGGATCAATGCCGATCCCGTAATCGCGCACCCGCACCCGCCACGTGTTTGCCGCCACGCTCGATTCGATCTCGATGCGCGGCGCCTGTCCCGGCTCGTGATAATGCACCGCATTGCCGATCAGATTCTGGAACAAGCGCAGCAATTCGTCGCGGCTGGCATGAACCTCCGGCCATTCGCCGCCCACCCCGACTGCGGCTTTTTCCTGGCGGATTGCGGGGGCCAGAAATTCGAGCGCCTCATCCAGCGACTCGCGGCTGCGCATCCGTTGTTTGGCATCGGTCTTGCGCCCGACCCGCGAATATTCGAGCAGGGAAACGATCATCGAATCCATGCGCTTCGCCCCGTCCAGCGCAAAAGCCAGATTCACGCGATTTTCCTCGTCCAGTTTTTCTTTCAATCCCATCTGCAACAGTTGCAAATGGCCGGAAACGGCACGCAAGGGCTGGCGCATATCGTGCGAGACGCTGTAGGCGAAGCGCTCGAGGTCGGTATTGGAGCGCAACAGGGCTTGAGTCTTCTCCTGCAAAATCTGTTCGGTTTTTTTGCGCGCGGTGATGTCGCGCACGATGCCCAGCGCATGCCAGCTGTTTTGCAATTTGACGGCGGAGATGGAAAGTTCGACGGGAAATTCATCGCCGTTCTTGCGCAACGCGGTGGTTTCAAATGTCTTGCCGATGACCTCGCCTTCACCGGAATCCAGAAAGTGCTCAAATCCGCTGTGTGCCGCAGCGCGATATTGGGTCGGCGTAATCAGCAAATGCAGGTTATTGCCCAGCGCCTCGCCCGCCGTATAACCGAATATTTTTTCGGCGGCCGGATTCCAGTAGATCACCTGTTGCTCTGTGCCGATAATCGTGATCGCATCCTGAGCTGCCGTGCTGATCAGACGGAATTTCTCCTCGCTCTCGGCCAGCTCTTTGCTCCTGTTTTCCAGGTCTGCCGTGCGCTGTTTGATCAGGTCTTCGAGATGTCCCTGATGCAGTTGCAGCTCATCCGTGACGCGCTGCAACTTGCCGATGATGCTTCTGACGTGTTTGACGAAGGGGTGAAAGATCAGCAACGCTTCCAGCATCAGCAGCAATAAAGTCACCACCCAGAATATCGTCTCGGCTTTTTGCAAACGCCCGACCGAGGCTTCGCCCTCGAGCTGGTACTGGCGCACCATCTGGTCGAGCGCAGCCACCAGCGTGGTCGGCGCAGTCTTGATAATGTATTGCAAGCGAGGATTGTCGCGAGTCAGCGCGTCATCGCCCAACTCAAGCAAGGCCTGCACAGAAGCAATATAGGTTTCGACTTGACGGTCAAGCGCATTGGGTTCGTCGAAATACATGGCGCGCACGGCGGGCGACATGGTGTCGGGCAGCCCCATATCCTTGTCGCCGTGCGTCAAACCGCGGTGCGAACGCGCCATGAGATTGATCGCGTCGCGCAATTTTTCGCGCACGAGCGGCCGCCCGGCGTTGGGGGTATTCACCAAGAGATTCGAGAACAAGGCGGTGCGCTGGCTGAGCATGCGCTGCCGCCCGCTCACATTCACCACGGCCGCCGTGCTTTTCTGCTCGGCAATCACCAGATGCAGGCTGATCCATGCCGCCGTCGAAAGCGTTGCCACCAAAGACAAGGCAATCACATAACGCCACGTCAGCGCACGCGCGATGCTCAGATCGCTCATCCAATCCGTGTTACCCATTACCCCTCCGCATCTGCCGGATGCTGCGGCAATTCAAAGATAAACACACTACCCTTGCCCTCGCCTTCCGACTCGGCCCAGATACGTCCGCCGTGATGCTCGACAATGCGGCGGCACAAGGCCAGTCCCATTCCGGTACCCTCAAAACGCGCGCGCGATTGCAGGCGGCTGAAAAACTGGAACAGACGCTCGATCTGTTTCGGGTCGATACCGACGCCGTGGTCGCGCACGCTTACGCGCCAACTGTCCCCTAGCACAGCCGAGCTGATCTCGACCCGCGCCGCCTGCCCCGCCTCGTGAAACTTGACGGCATTGCCGATCAGGTTCTGGAACAGGCGCGTCAACTCATCGCGGCTGGCGAAAACTTGCGGCCATTCCCCGTCCAGACTCACCTCGGCTCCGGCTTCTCCGATCAGCGGCGCGAGAAAGCCCAGCGCCTCATCCAGCGCGACACGACTCGACAACA
>JBBIJL010000173.1:0-4781 GCA_037446005.1 Gallionellaceae bacterium
ATGAACAAAGCGGGCATACCTTGCGTACCCGGCGTGGATGGTGCGTTGCCGGATGATCCGAAAGAGATCATGCGCATCGCCAAGTTCATCGGCTATCCCGTCATTATCAAGGCGGCGGGCGGCGGCGGCGGGCGCGGCATGCGCGTGGTGCATACCGAAGCGGCGTTGTTGAATGCCGTGACCATGACCAAGACCGAAGCGCAGGCAGCCTTCAATAATCCCATGGTGTACATGGAAAAGTTTTTGGAGAACCCGCGCCACATTGAAATTCAGGTGCTGGCCGACCAGCACGGCAACGCCGTGTTTTTGGGCGAGCGCGATTGCTCCATGCAGCGCCGCCACCAGAAGATCATCGAAGAAGCCCCTGCTCCGCTACTCAACCCAAAACTGCGCGACAAGATCGGCGAACGTTGCGCCGAAGCCTGCCGCAAGATCGGTTATCGCGGCGCAGGCACCTTCGAGTTCCTGTACGAGAACGGTGAGTTCTACTTCATCGAGATGAACACCCGCGTGCAGGTCGAACATACGGTTACCGAAATGATTACCGGCATCGACATCGTGCAGCAGCAAATCCGCATCGCTGCGGGCGAGAAGCTGCCGTTCCGCCAGAAGGATGTCCAGTTCCGCGGTCATGCGGTGGAGTGCCGTATCAACGCCGAGCATCCTTACACCTTTATTCCGTCGCCGGGACGCATCACCAACTGGCACGTGCCCGGTGGCCCCGGCATCCGCATGGATTCCCACGTATACAATAACTACTTCATCCCGCCGCATTACGACTCGATGATCGGCAAGCTCATCTCTTACGGTGACACGCGCGATCAGGCGATTGCCCGTATGCGCACCGCGCTGTCGGAAATGGTGGTGGAAGGGATCAATACCAACATTCCGCTGCACCAGGAGCTGATGCAAGATGCCGCTTTTGTCCAGGGTGGTACCAACATCCACTATCTGGAACACAAGCTGGCAGAAAGAACGAAAGGCAAGTAACGCATGTCCTGGCTTACGTTGTCGGTGTCTGCCTCTGCCGACTACGCCGAGGCATTGAGCGAAGCGCTGCTGGAACACGGCGCGTTGTCGGTGGACATGCTGGATGCGGATGCGGACACCCCCGACGAGCAGGCGATTTTCGGCGAACCTGGCGAGCCGACTTCCGCAGTCTGGCAACACAACCAGGTCAATGCGCTGTTCGAAAGCGACATGCCCGTCGCCGATATTCTGCAAGCCGCCTGTACCAATCTGGGTATTTTTCCGCTCCCTCCGCACAAGATCGAGACACTGGAAGAGAGCGACTGGGTACGCTTGACCCAGGCGCAGTTCGACCCTATCCGCATCTCGCAACGCCTGTGGATAGTGCCGACCTGGCATACGCCCACCGATCCTTCCGCCATCAATATCGCGCTCGACCCCGGCCTCGCTTTCGGCACCGGCAGCCACCCGACCACGCGGCTGTGCCTGCGCTGGCTGGATAGCAACCTGCGCGGCGGCGAGAGTGTGCTCGACTACGGCTGCGGTTCCGGCATTCTCGCCATCGCCGCGATGAAGCTGGGTGCGGGCAACGCCGTCGGTGTGGATGTGGATGCGCAGGCGGTGATCGCCAGCCGCGACAATGCGGCCGCAAACCAAGTGTCGGCAGATTTTTATTTACCGGAGGGAACCGCACTCTCCCAATACGACATAGTCGTCGCCAACATCCTCACCAATCCGCTGCGCGCACTCGCTCCGCTGCTGGCTGGCGCAACCAAGTCCGGCGGACGTATCGTGCTTTCCGGCATCCTTGCCGAGCAGACGGAAGACGTGACGCGCATTTACGCGCAATGGTTCGATATGGCGCCCGCAGTGATTGAAGACGGCTGGGCTTGCCTTTCCGGCGTAAAGAAATGAGTCCCTCCATCACGCAATGCCCCGAATGCGCCACGCGCTTCAAGGTCAGCGCGGAACAACTCGCGGCACACAACGGCATGGTGCGCTGCGGACGCTGTAGCGCGGTTTTCAATGCCGCCGAGCATCTGCATGACGACGAGCCCAGCCCCCAGCTCAGCCTGCCCATCACGGCACCAGAAGAACCGGTCACGACAGCCGCTCAGGAAACCGTTGCCGCAACTCCCGAAGACGCCGGCACGAATGAACCAGAGGCATTGACACAACCAACGTTTTTGCAGGAAGAAACGCTGTCATCCGAACCTGCCCCCAATGAATTCATCGGCCCGCTTGCGGAAAACACCCCCGATCAATCCGAAGCATTGATACAGCAGATGTTCTTGCCGGAAGAAGCTCCCGCCGAGGAGACCGCGCCGCCCCCCCGTCAACGCCGCTGGCCATGGATAGTCGGCACTTTGCTGGCATTGCTGGTCTTGCTCGCACAGGTAGTGTATTTCTACCGCGTCGAAATCGCCGCCCAGCTTCCCGGCCTGAAGCCAGCACTGACCGGCTACTGCGGCCTGCTCAAATGCACCATCCCGCTGCCGAAAAAAGCCGATCTGATGAGCATCGAGTCTTCCGATCTGGAATCCGATCCGCTGCAAACCAACCTCATCACCTTAAGCGCCATCTTGCACAATCGCGCCGCGCATACCCAAGCCTATCCGAGCCTGGAGCTCAGCCTGACCGATATGCAAGACAAAATCGTAGCGCGCCGCACCTTCACTGCGGCGGAATACCTCAAAACCGGCGAGGACGAAAAAGCCGGCTTGGCCGCCAACCGCGAAATCAGCGTCAAACTCCACCTCGACACCACCGACTTAAAGCCGACCGGCTATAAGCTTTTCCTGTTCTACCCGCAGTGACTTCAAGCGCCGAATTGACGCAGCGATGAATAGTCCACGTCATCTGCATCATTAAAAATATCCTTCTTACGCTGGAATCCACACTTACTCAGGCACAAGCTGCAAAGTTGGGGGAGGGTGGAAAAATGTCTTCTCCCGCGATAAGCGTGGGCAGGTCAAGCCGGCGACCGTAGTAGCAAAATACCCTTACCCCCGTGTTCGCGGGATAGGCAACTCGGATGTTTCAGGGTACGGTGCGCGTTGATTTTTTCCGTTCAACTTTCTGGAAGGGGAGCCATACCATGCAATTGAAACCTGTTTTGCGTAAAGCCACCGAACTGGGCATCGGCCTCACCGCCATTGCCACTTTAATTCTTGCCGGTTGCGGCGGCGGCAGCAGTTCATCTGCGGGCAACAACGCGGGCGCAAGCAGCGTCACCACCACGATCACTCCCTACAAGGGGCGCTTCCAGAGCGGTAATGTCAGGCTCAGGGACGCCAACGGCAACAACGTCAATCTGACTGGCGGCGGCACCATCAACGCCAGCGGCGTGGCCACCGTTACCTACAATGCCGGCGTGAGCTATCCGCTGACTGTGCAGGTGGACGGCACTTATATCGACGAGACTACCGGCGCTTCCGCCGTGATGCCCGTGGCATCTCCGCTCACCGGCATGATTCCCGCCGCGAGCGATGCAGCCGCCACTTCCGGCGTCCCTGTTACGCCCGTGACCCACATGGCGCGCCAAACCTTTAGCGCTTATGGTTTCAGTCAGGCTTCGGCAGTGGCCGCCATTACAGCAGTGGCCAGCAATGTGCTGGGCACCAGCAACTACGCGACAGCGATGCAGCCCCCGGTATTCAATCCGGCAGATGGCAAGACTTCCGACCCGCTGACGATCAAGCTTACTGCGCTGGCGCATGCCATTGCGCAACAAGGTTCGGGCGTGACGCTGGCGGCCAAGATGCAGGACGTTGCGGCCAAGCTGGCCGCCGGTTCGGCAGTCAATGCAGTCATTCCGCAGACCATATTCCAAAACGCTTTGACGGCAATCAATGGCGGGGCTTCCAGTGTGTTGCCGGCAGGCGTTGCCGCTCCGACGATTGCGTTGCCCACGATGTCGGCATCGAATTTGAATAACATGATTGCGGGTGCCGTCCCAAGTTGCGCTACCGGCCAGCAACTCCAAATTACCGCAACCGGATTGCAGTGCGTGGCCTCCACCACGGCCAGCAACTCAGGCCAATCAACATGCACGGCGGCGGGCGGTACGTGGGATCCGTTCACGAGCATTTGTTTACCCGCCTCCACCACAGGCGGCGGCACAACTGCCGTAGCACCTGCGGCTCCTACCGGCCTGGCAGCGACTGCCGCCAGCGCTACCAGTATCAATCTGACCTGGACGGCGGTGACCGGCGCGATTGGCTACGATGTGTATCGTTCGACAGCGCCTAACGTGGCGTTGACGGCGGGCAACAAAATCACCATACCGACTGCGATGCCTTCGGGCACGACTTACGCGGTAGGCGGGCTGACTGCGAATACCACTTACTACTTCAAGATTGTGGCGTGGGGTTCCAATGCGGCTGGCGCGAGTGGCGGGTCGAATGAGGCTAGTGCGACGACGCAGGCGGCTAGTACGGGTGGTACGACCACGCCACCGATAGTTGGTCTGATGGGCGGTGCGATACAAAATGGCCCGCTGAATCTAACTGCCGCAGTAACCACCTTCGCAGGAACAACAGGGATTAGCGGTTCTGCGAACGGTACGGGTACAGCGGCCAGCTTTCAACAACCTTTCGCCATCACCAGCGACGGAACCAACTTATATGTGGCGGACGGCGCGAACCGTATCATCCGCAAGATCGTGATCGCTACGGGCGCGGTGACCACCTTGGCTGGAACCGCAGGGACTATGGGCAATGTGGACGGCACGGGTGTGGCGGCCCGTTTCACCAACCCCAAGGGCATCACCACCGACGGTATCAATCTGTACGTGTCGCAGTGGAATAGCG
>JBBIJL010000174.1:0-4780 GCA_037446005.1 Gallionellaceae bacterium
GCGCAGCGCTGCCCCAATCCGTTATTGGCACAGAGCAAACCCTTGCCGCATAAGGCGCTGCGGCCGTTTCACTAATCTTTCATGATGCCGTAACTAGCACGCAATATCGCCTCGCTAATCTTCGATCATTCGTTCACAAGGAGATTGAAGATGCCCCACTTGATCCAGCAAGAACACACCCATCAAGCGCACCAGCCCCACAACAAGCTGACCGTCAGCCTGGCCAGAACCGGCAGCGAAGTCGAAGAAGCACAACGCATCCGCTTCAAAGTTTTCGCCGAAGAAATGGGCGCGAAATTACCGAGCGCGGCAGAAGGACTGGATCGGGATCGTTTCGACAAACATTGCGAACATTTGCTGGTGCGCGACAACGAAAGCAACAAAGTTGTGGGCACCTACCGCATCATGCCGCCGGAGCAGGCGCGCATTGCGGGCGGCTACTATTCCGAAAGCGAGTTCGACATGTCCCGCCTGGAAAACCTGCGCGACCGCATGGTCGAAGTGGGGCGCTCCTGCGTGCATCCCGATTACCGCGACGGCGCCACCATCACGCAACTGTGGAGCGGGCTGGCGGATTACATCGGCAAGCACAATCACGAGTACCTCATCGGCTGCGCCAGCATCAGCATGGCCGACGGCGGCCACTATGCCGCCAGCGTGTACAACAAAATCCACAAGCTGCACGCCGCCCCGTCCGAATACCATGTATTCCCGCATTGCCCCTTACCGCTCGATGCGCTGAACCAGGATCTGGAAGTCATTATTCCGCCGCTCATCAAAGGCTACCTGCGTTTGGGCGCATACATCGGCGGCGCACCGGCTTGGGATCCCGATTTCAACTGCGCCGACCTGTTCATCCTGCTCCCGGTAGCCCGCATGAACGCGCGCTATGCCAAGCACTTCATGCGCAAAACCGCACAGTCATAAAAATAGTCTCCTCCCTCTATTAACGGGCATGCAGTATGATGCCCGTTCTTTTTTGCCTGACCAAACCCCATGTCCTGGTTCATCACCAACCTTGTCAGCGCCTTCCTGCTGCCGCCGTTCAGCTTAATCATTCTGGCATCCATCGGCCTGCTGCTCTGGCGCAAATACCCGTTCATCGCCCGTGCGCTTCTCACCACATCAACAGCATTGCTATGGCTGCTCTCCACGCCGTATTTTTCCGATGCGCTCTTGCACGGACTGGAAGGCGAGCCTTACGTCACCGATACCCGAAAACCGCTGGGCGACGCCATCGTCGTATTGGGCGGAGGCACTTACTTCCATGCCCCCGAATACGGCGGGGACACCGTCAGCGAGGCCAGCCTGCAACGCCTGCGTTTTGCCGCCAAACTGCAACGCGAAACAGGCAAACCCGTCCTCGTCACCGGCGGCAAGCCGCTGGGCAACGCGCTTTCCGAAGCGCAGCAAATGAAACTCGTGCTGGAGCAGGAATTCAAGGTTCCGGTGCAATGGGCGGAGGGGGCATCGGACAACACCATGGAAAACGCGCGACTGAGCTATCCCATACTCAAAGCTGCAGGCATCAAGCGCATTTATCTGGTCACCCATGCTTGGCACATGCCGCGCGCAGTGCAAGCGTTCCAGAGTGCTGGATTTCAGGTCATTCCCGCCCCCACCGCCTACACCACACGCTACCAAACCGACTTACTGACCTTCGTCCCGAATGCCAACGCCTTGCGCGACAGCCGCATCTTCATGCACGAGATGCTCGGGATGCTGTGGTATCAGTTAAAATCGAAACCGTAAATTTTCAGGAGAAACACCATGAAGGCACGCATCAAATGGGTAGAACAAGTTTCATTTCTGGGTGAAACCGAAAGCGGTCATGCGGTATTGATGGACGGCGCTCCCGCCGCAGGCGGTCGCAATCTGGGCCCGCGTCCGATGGAGATGTTATTGCTCGGAGCCGGAGGTTGCACCAGTTTTGACGTGATCAGCATCCTGAAAAAGAGCCGCCAAGCCGTCACCGATTGCTATGTTGAAATAGACGCAGAGCGTGCCGAAGAAGACCCCAAAGTATTTACTAAAATACACATGCATTTCGTTGTCACCGGCAAAGACATCAAACCGGAAGTCGTCGAACGCGCCATCAAACTTTCCGCCGAGAAATATTGCTCGGCGTCCATCATGCTGGGTGCGACTGCCGCAATGACGCATGATTTCGAGATCGTGGAAGGATAATAAGAATTTCTCACGCGGAGACGCGGAGGGCGCGGAGTAACAGCAACGCTACAACCATACCTGTCTTTGTTTTCCCCCGCGTTCTCCGCGCCTCCGCGTGAATAACAGTTAAACCCAATACACCGTCCGCGTCATCACCACCGACATCCCGCGCATCGCTAGCTTCACCGGCAAAGGCAACTCAGCCCCGCCCAGTTCAATCGCCATATCGGCATGTCCCACCTCATCCACGTACATTTGCTGCACCACGGCACGGCTCTTGGCGTCTTGCGACGGCAAACTGTCGAGATGACTTTGCAAATGCGCCCCGACCTGGCGCTCGGTCTCCGCTAGGAATCCCAGATTCCACTTATCCCCCAGCAAACCCGCCACCGCGCCCAGCGCCAACGAACCGGAATACCAGACAGGGTTCAGCATACTCAGATGGCTGCCCAGCTCGTCTACGCGCCTTGAAGTCCACGCCAGATGCTCGGTTTCCTCCCACGCTGCCTGCGTTAATTTTTCCTGCACCAGCGGATCCCGCGCAGTGAGCGCCTGCCCCTGATACAAAGCCTGCGCACAAATTTCCCCGGTGTGGTTGATGCGCATTAGCGCCGCCGCATGTTTCTTTTCCGCCTCATCCATAGGCGCATCGGCAACACCCGCATCGGGATAAGGCCGCGCCGTCGGCGCTTTGGCCAGCAGCGTGCGCAAGCCTTTATCGAACTCGATAATCAAACCATCCAGATTAAGCATAAAACACCTCGGCAAGCTTTAAGAACGAGCGCGAATGTAGGCAATCGCCCGAGCACTGTCAAATAAAAACGGGCACCCGAAGGTGCCCGTTAATAATTTCCACTTGTTTATCCTCGTATAGAAGACGCCCAATTAGAAAGAGTGAACGCCGCCCAAACCCAATACGGTTTGTGTGGAGCCAGGCAACGTAGAGCCAATCGTATTGGCCGCAGTCGACAAACCAGTCAAGCTGTAATTCGCAGCGCTTTGGTTCGCCAGAGAAGCGTAAGCCAAGAACAATTCGGTACGTTTGCTGAAGTTGAAGCCGTAACGCAGTGCCAATTGGCTGGCGCCGGTATTGGCAGTAGAAGCAGCACCAGTAGACGACACTTCACCATTGATTACATAGCTGGCACCGATAGTTTGGTTGCCAAACTTGTACTTACCCATCAACTCCATGTTGTTTTGTGTGTAAGTAATGGCAGTGCTTTTCTGAACTGTCAAAGCTTCATAAGTCGCACCAACCTGCAAATCGGCCAACTGGTAAGCACCCACCAGACGCAATGCGCTGTCGGTTGTTGTTACAGTGGATTGATCTTTACGGCTTTCGTAGGCAACAGCAGCATACAGAGCTTCATCTTCATAGGTGCCGGACAAAGACAGGTTTTGCTTGTTTTGGGTAGCCGTTTTGCCCAAGTCTGGCGCGAAGGAAGCCGCCACTTGGAAGCCGGCGATCTTTGGAGACAAATACATGGCTACGTTGGATTGACGTGTACCCCAGTTAGTACCTTGCAACTTGCTTACGCCCAACAGATTCAGGGCTGTAAACGAAGTGGTGTTGTCGAACAGCTCGATCTTGTTGTGAGCCAGCTTGTATGGGGTATCCCACTTACCGGCAAACGCAGTACCCAAGTCTTCGCTCTTCAAACCGATTTGGCTGTTGCGGGTGCCGTTGCCGAAACCGTTACCACCTTCGCCGGTACCGTCGAATTGCGCTTCCAATTGGTAGATGGCGCTCAAACCACCACCCAGATCTTCATGACCTTTCACGCCAAAACGCGATGCGTTGGATTTAGTAGTGAGGTTGCTGAATGTCTTGTCGTTCTTGACGTATTCGCCGTCAACGATAACCTTGCCGTACAAGGTCACGTTTGCGTTGTCAGCGAAAGCTGGTGCGGAAATAGCGGAAGCGATAGCCAACGCGATAATTTTCTTTTGCATTTCTAAAACTCCTTAAATATTTAAGTTGGTTTCGTCAGTCGGCCTAACGACCGACGGAATCAAAATTCCCTCGAGTGAGAATTCGGGGCGCATTCTGCCGTAAAAAATCGCATACACAGACTTGTAACAAAAATTTCACGGAAGCGTTGTTTTTTTACAACAGCCCGAACACTCGCGCCAATTCTGCCCCCGGATCGTCCGCACGCATAAAGGCTTCGCCCACCAGAAAGCTGTTCACTTGTTTGGCACGCATCCGCTTTACATCCTCCGCCGTGAAGATGCCGCTCTCCGTAACAACGATGCGTTCATCAGGAATACGCGGCAACAAATCCAGCGTGGTTTGCAGACTGACCTCAAACGTCCGCAGGTTGCGGTTGTTGATGCCGATCAGCGGAGTGGTCAATTGCAGCGCAATTTCCAATTCTTCAGCGTCATGCACTTCGACCAGAACCGCCATACCGAGCTGATGCGCCAACGCCTCGAACGCTTGCATTTGTTTAAGTGTCAATGCGGCGGCAATGAGCAGAATGGCATCCGCCCCCATCGCGCGTGCCTGATAGATTTGATACTCGTCCACCATAAAATCTTTGCGCAATACCGGCAGGTCGCAGGCCGCGCGCGCCTGCTTGAGATATTCCGCGCTGCCCTGAAAGAAGTG
>JBBIJL010000175.1:0-4775 GCA_037446005.1 Gallionellaceae bacterium
GAGCTCGTCCAAGTCATCCGGTGTTGGCGCGCCGGTGCGGGTCTTGATGCGCTGGCTGGCGGCCACGTTGTTGAGCAGACCGTATTCCTTGTTGTTGATGAGCTCGTTTTCCTGACGCTCTTTCACCGTCTCGATGGTCAGGCGCAGTTGTTCCTTGATCTGGTTATGCGGGCTGCTGTAGAGGTCGGACACGCGGGTATGCACATCCACTACGGTGTTGACCGCGCTCAGCATGTACTCGCGGCCCCATTCTTCGTAGTCCACAAAGGTCTGTGGCAGTTCGCGCTCGTCACGTTGCGAGCAAGCCACGGTCACGCGCGAGGCATCCTTCACCTTGTTCACGCGGTAGATACCGGCTTCCAGAGGAACCCAGCTCAGCAACTGCGGCAACCAGCGCGGCGTGATGGTGGAAAGTTGCGGGACGGTCTTGGTGGCATTCGCCAGCGTGCGCGCGGCAACATCGCTGAGTGCCAGTTGGTCTTTGATGTGTTCTTGTGTCATGCGATCCTCCTTATGAATTTATCTGATAAACAAAGCTGAAAAAATGCTGATTGATGTTCCGTCAGTTGACCGGTCGCATCAACCGCCTAAAGCCATCAAAAAAATTGATTTTCATCCTGACTTGCAGTTTTCCAACAACGAGGCGGGCGAAAGCTCAAGTGCGCCTGCCAGTTTGCCGATGATGGCGAGCGAGGGAATTGCGCGGGCGCGCTCGATCTCCCCCAGATAGGAGCGATTGATATTGGCCTGCGCGGCCAATTCTTCCTGCGACCAACCGCGTTGTTCGCGCAACTGCCGGACGGTTGCACCGAATTGTTTGACGAGCGCATTCATGCAGTTGCCACCGTCACTTCACCCGCGTCCTGGCGTGAACTGGCCTGTGTGATCTGGCTGTGCGGCGGTACGCTGTGGGTGAGCCACACATTGCCGCCTATGGTTGAACCGTGCCCGATGACGATGCGTCCGAGGAGGGTCGCACCAGCATAGATCACCACGTCATCTTCGACGATGGGGTGACGTGGCAATCCTTTTTGCAGGGCACCGGTTTCCGTCGCTGGGAATCGTTTTGCACCCAATGTTACGGCCTGATAGATACGCACGCGCTTGCCGATTACGGACGTTTCGCCGATCACCACGCCCGTGCCGTGGTCGATGAAAAAACCGCTGCCAATCTGTGCGCCGGGGTGGATGTCGATGCCGGTTTCCGCATGGGCGATTTCGGCGATGATGCGCGCGATCAACGGCAGTCCTGCATTGTGAAGCTGGTGCGCCAGACGGTGATGGATGACAGCGAAGATGCCGGGATAACACAGCAGCACTTCGTCCACGCTGTGCGCGGCCGGATCGCCCTCGTAGGCGGCGATGACATCGGTGTCGAGCAGCACGCGCAATGTCGGCAGAGCCGCTGCAAAATCATGCACGATCAGTTGTGCGCGCGAATCGAGTTCGTGCTCGGCCAGATTTTTCTGGCGCGCGGTATAGCGCAATTCGAGGCGTGCTTGCGTGAGCAAGTCGTTCAAGGCGGCATCGAGTGTGTGGCCGATAAAAAAATCTTCGCTCTCTTCGCGCAAGTCGGCAGGCCCCAGACGCATGGGAAACAACACGCCGCACAAGGCACCGGTGATGCTGCGCAAGGCCTCGCGCGAGGGGAGTTCGCGTCCGCCGGTTTCCGTTGCACGCCCTTGGCTGGTGCGCCATAACAAGCGGGCGGCGCGCAGCTCGGCCACGATGCGATCCAGTTGCCAATGGCTGCCAGCCTCTCCCGTCGTTCGCCATGTACTCACGAGGTGATTCATATCGCGATGCCCGTCGCGTCGAAGAGCCCTTCGAACAAAATCGAGCTGAGATAGCGTTCTCCGGAATCCGGCAGTATTACCACGATGGTCTTGCCCGCGTTTTCCGGTTTTTGCGCATAGCGCACCGCTACGGCGACCGCCGCACCGCTGGAGATGCCGGAGAGAATGCCCTCTTCACGCGCGAGGCGGCGGGCGTAGTCCACGGCCTCTTCGTTGGTCACGGTCTCGATATCGTCCACCAGCGACAAATCGAGCACACCGGGCACGAAACCCGCGCCGATGCCTTGTATCTTGTGCGGGCCAGGCTTGAGTTCCTGACCTGCGCGCTTCTGCGTCAGGATGGGGCTGGCGGCAGGTTCCACGGCTACCGAGCGGATTGCCTTGCCACGGGTGTGCTTGATGTAGCGCGACACGCCGGTGATGGTACCGCCAGTACCCACGCCGGACACGAAAATGTCCACCTTGCCGTCGGTGTCGTTCCACACTTCCGGGCCGGTGGTTGCTTCGTGGATAGCCGGATTGGCGGAATTCTCGAACTGTTGCAGCAGCACATATTTGGGATCGGATTCGGCAATTTCTTTGGCCTTGGCAATCGCGCCGCTCATGCCTTTTGCGCCTTCAGTCAATACCAATTTCGCACCATACGCCACCAGCAACTTGCGCCGCTCGATGCTCATGGTTTCCGGCATGGTCAGCGTCAGCGGGATGCCGCGCGCGGCCGCCACAAACGCCAGCGCAATGCCGGTGTTGCCAGAAGTCGGTTCGACCAATTCCTTGCCCGGGCCGAGCAGGCCGCGCTTTTGCGCGTCGTCGATCAGGGCTGCGCCGATACGGCATTTGACCGAATAGGCCGGGTTGCGCCCTTCGATCTTGGCCAGCACGGTGGCGGGGGCTCCGTCGAGGACACGATTGAGCTTGACCAGCGGCGTGCCGCCTATGGATTGTGCGTTGTCAAAAAAATAATGGGCCATCTGTTTCTCCTTAATGATTAGTCATGCACCGAAGGCAGTCCGTGACGCAACCAGCCGAGTTGCTGGCTGCCATCGCCTTCGAATCCTTCCAACACATTGAACGCATGACGGAAGCCTGCGTCAGTTGCGGCCTGCGCGGCAGCGACCGAACGCTTGCCGCTACGGCACAGAAACAGCACGACATCATCTTTGTCGGCGTTGCCGTTCATCTGGCTGATGAATCGCGGGTTCTTTTGCATGTCCTCGTCGCGCAGCCACTCGACATGCCTGGCACCCGGCACCTGGCCGACCCGCTGTAGCTCACGTCTGGTGCGCACATCGACCAGCTCCGCAATACCGCTCGAGAAAAGCTGCCAAGCCTGCTGCGGTGTCACATCGCCCGCATAGCCCAGCCCCTCCGCCGCCGCGCGCGCCTTATCCAGCACTTGATTTGCTGTCGCGTGCGGCTGGCGTTGCAGCACCACCTTCACATTGCTTTCAATTTCACGGATTTCTATCGTCATCGTTTTACTCCTTATGGTCGGTCACCCAACTCCAGACCGTTGCAGTCTATGTGCGGCCCAAACGATTGAAAACCAAATAATCTTCATATCCTTTGCCGATTTTCAGATAACGGAATCGCCGTTCAAGTGGAGAATTTGATCGGTATTGGTACGTCCCGGCAGAAAATCGTCTATTGCGACTCAGTAGTCCCTGTTGCGGAAGTTTTTCACCGTCTGGTGCAACCGCTGTGTTGCCTACGGCGTGTCGCGTCCGACCACCACCAGCCGAAGTGATGCCACTTTCGCGTACTTCCGCAACGAAGCCCTCCAGTGTGTGCGAACGGACAAAGTGTTTGTCGTGTTTGGAGCCGACGCGCCGGTTCAGCTATTTGGCGACCTCGTATTTGATACCCGATGCCGCTCCGTAGAAGTCGTGCAGCAAGGATGTGAAATCGCTGATGGTGCGTTTGCCTGCTCAAATGCCACCACTTGATATACGTAGTAGTTCAGCCAGTTGGAAAACAGCAGGTTGGCGTGGCTGCGCCAGCGCACCTGCGGCGGCTGGGTCGGGTCGTCGTCACTGAAATAATTTTTCGGTACGGAGATAGGCAACGCCAGCAGGTAGTCGCGCTCGTACTCGGTTTTCAATGTCAGCGGATCATATTCCTGATGACCGGTGACGAAGACATGGCGGCCATCGCGTGTTGCGGCAATATGCACACCCGCCTCGTCCGATTCGGCCAGGATGCGTAACGTGCTGACCTTTTCCAGGTCGGCACGGCGTATCTCGGTATGCCGCGAATGCGGCGCATGGAACACATCATCGAAGCCGCGCAATAGCGGCTCATCTTGCGCCAATGTGCGGTGCTCGAATACGCCGAACATCTTGCGCGGTAGCGGATATTTCGGAATGCCATAGCGATGCTGCAACGCCGCCTGCGCGCCCCAGCAGATATAGAGGCTGGCAGACACATTCGTTTCTGCCCAGTCGAATATCTCGACGAGTTCCGGCCAATAGTCCACGTCGTGGAACGCCAATTGCTCTACGGGCGCGCCGGTGATAATGAGTCCGTCGAACTGCAAGTCGCGCACATCGGCAAATGTCTCGTAATGGTCGAGCAGGTGCTGCGCATCGACGTTCCTGGCCTCATGTGTCGCGGTGTGCAGCAGCGTGACATCCACCTGCAAAGCCGTGTTGCCGAGCAGGCGCAACAACTGCGTCTCGGTGGCGATCTTAGTCGGCATCAGGTTGAGGATGGCGACGCGCAAAGTGCGGATGTCCTGCCGCAGCGCGCGCTCGTCGTCGATGACAAACACGTTCTCGTTTTTCAGGACCGCACGTGCCGGTAATGTTTTGGGGATCTTGATTGGCATGGTGTTGCTGTAGGTGGAGCGCAAAACGCCCCACCTGTTTTTCATTAAGCCGCGCTCAACGCCTGGTTTAAATCCCAAAGGATGTCTTCGATGTCCTCGATGCCTACGGAAAGGCGCACAAAATCAGGGCTGACACCGGCGCTTGCCTGTTG
>JBBIJL010000176.1:0-4703 GCA_037446005.1 Gallionellaceae bacterium
CTTCTTCAATCTCCAATTCGCAAACCATGTCGGGGTGTTTATTGAACTCGGCGACCAGCCATTCCAGCGCGGGAGAAATGCCGAGCAGCAAAGCAGTGGGACGCATATCGGACACGAGGTCGTGTATGGTTTTGATGGATTTATCAATGAGGTTGCTGATGGCCAGACTGCCCTCCTTCAGCGCGGAATTGTCTTTGGGGAAATGGACGCGCATGGCATAGATGTGCATTTTCATGGCGGCCAGCAACTGCCCCAGTTCTTCGTGCATTTCCCAAGAGATGCGTTTGCGTTCGCCTTCCCGCAGCAATTCGCGGCTAATCACGAGCTCGCGCAGTTTGTCCTGCGTGTCTTGCAATTGCTGCTCGGTCACTTTGAGCGCGGTGATGTCCTGCACTGTGCCGTGCGAATGATGCGGCTTGCCGGTTGAGTCGTAGTGCGTTTCGCAACATTCGCGCACATGCTTGACGCGCCCGTCCGCGAACAACAGGCGGTGATCTATACAGTACGCGGTACGGTTTTCCAGCGATGCCGAGTAGGCCTTATTCACCCCATCGCGGTCATCGGGATGAATCGCGTTCAGGAAGGCTTCGTAGGTCGCACCGAACAATGCGCGATCAATTTCGAAGATGCTGAATATCTCATCCGACCAAGTCAGCTCGCCGCTGACAAGATCAAGCTCCCAGCTCCCCATCTGCCCGATGCGCTGCGCTTCGGAAAGATGTTCGTGGCTTTGCAGCAACTCGTCTTCCACGCGCTTGCGCCCGGATACGTCGTGCATAAAGCCATGCCACACCACGCTGCCGTTCGCTTCCAGTTGCGGCAGTGCGCGCGACTCAACCCACAGCTCGCCCTTGTCGGGATGCTGCACGCGAAACTCGATCAGCAGCGGCGACATATAGGCCGCCGAATGCGCCGTGGCCTGAATGAACAGTTGCAGGTCGTCTTCATGGATGAGCAGACTCAGCGGCGAAATATTTTGCGCCACATCCTCCGGGCGCAACCCGAATAGCTCGTTGATGCCCGCGCTGGCGAACGGCATGGCATTGCTGCCGTCCGCGCCGTGGCGGTAGCTGTAGAAAAAACCGGGCGCGCTGGCCGCAAAGCCGGACAGTTTTTCTTCCAGTCTGATCCGCCCCAGCAGTTCCTTTTCGTACAACTTGCGCGCGGTCACGTCCTGCGCGAAACACAAGACGTGGCAGATGCCGCCGTCATCCGCCATGGGCACGAGATTGATGTCGTAGGTTCCCGAAACAGTCTCCGAGGCAAAGCGGAATGTGCTTTCGTACTTGACCGGCATGCCGGATTCAATCGTCCGGGCAAGATGCCCGGATAACTCGCGCATAATGCGGCGCAGCTCCTCGTCGCCATAATGCATGGCGATCTCATCCAGACAAAGTCCCTCCAAGCCGATTTCATCCCGGTCTATGGCCTGTACCGCAGCGGGATTTAGACTGTCGAAACATAACTTGCCGCTGCCGGCAACTTCGACAACGAAGATGGCATCCGAGGAGTTTTCGAATATTTCCTTGTAGCGGCGTCCGTATGCGCCGCCCTCAAGCCGCGCCAGACGATGCGCCCAAAACTGATTTTTACGCCACAGATAAAGCGCTAAAGCGGAGAGTAAAGAAAGAGCGATGAGATAGATGTACATGACCTGCCGAAATAAAAAGCGATATTTCCGGCGCCTGTTCCGCGCCGTTCAAAGTGTCGCTACTTTGGCAGGAAAGTGCGCGGGGCACTATCAGGCAATCTTTCTTTTCAAGTAGGGAATGCGGCAGTGGGTAGGGATATTCCGACAGTCTTTTGCAGGTGCGGCGATTTTTGTAGGAGCCGCACCTGCACAGCAGACTACTCGATCAAACCGTGATCCGCCGCATAGCGTATCAATTCGGAATTGCTCTGAAAGTTCATCTTCTGCATCAGGCGCGCTTTGTGGGTGCTGACGGTTTTGTTGCTGATAAACAGCTCTTCGGCGATTTCGTTGATGCCCATGCCTTTGGCGAAGAGTTGCATGATATGCAACTCGCGTTCGGACAGGCGTTCGTGCGGAGCCACCTCGCCTGTCGCCGGTTTTTCAAACATCATCTGCTCGGCGATAACCGGGTCGATGAAGCGACCGCCCGCCGCCACTTTGCGCACCGCATCCATCAGGATGTCCTGCATGCTGCCCTTGGTGACGAAGCCGGTCGCCCCCGCTTGCAGCACGCGCTTGGCGACTTGCAGTTCGTTGTGCATGCTGAGGATCAGGATGGGCAGCTTCGGGTACTGGGCGTGAATCTGTCCGATCAGGGTGACGCCACTGAGGCCGGGCATCGTCAGGTCAAGCAGGATCAGATCGAACGCCCCCAGACGCAACGCTTCCAGCACCTCCATCCCGTTGGTGGCCTCGCCCGCCACCGTGATGTCACCCATCAACCCGAACAGTTGTTTCAGTCCGCTTCTCACGATGACATGGTCATCGGCGATCAATACTCTAATCATGATTCCCTCAATTTTTCATTAACAGCATCCACTGCAAAAACCTGTAACCCGTGGGAGCGGCTTTAGCCGCGAATGCTTTTGTGACTCTCCACTCTCTTCGCGGCTAAAGCCGCTCCTACAAAACCCGCTTTCAGCTCTCCGTCTTTTTGTTGGCAGGAATACGCACGCTGATCCGGGTACCCTTCCCCGGACTGCTGTCGATAACGACTTTACCGCCCAGCATGAGCGCACGCTCTCTGATACCGACCAGCCCGAACGAGTCCATTTTCCTGGTGCCCGTATCGAAACCCTTGCCATTATCGCGGACGCTCAAAACGTAGTCACCTCCATCCAGCTGTAGCGTAATGTCAACCTTGCCGGCATGGGCATACCTAGCAACATTGGTGAGCGATTCCTGCACGATGCGGAACAAGGCAATGGCATGGCTTTCATCCAGCGTGATCTCATTTTCATCGAAGTGTACTTCGCATTGAATGCCCGTATTGCCACTGAAGCGCCCAGCCAGCCATTCCAGCGCGGAATGGATACCCATATCCAGCGCCGCAGGGCGCAATGCCGATGCCACATTACGCGCCACGCCCAATGCCCGATCCGTCAACACCCTGGTATCTTTCAGATGCTCGCGCAACGGCGGCAAGTCGGGGGCAAACTTGTGTTCGAGTACCGAGATATTGAGCTGCAAACCGGTGAGTACCTGTCCCAACTCGTCATGCACTTCGCGCGCGATGTATTTGCGCTCCTCTTCGCGCGCCTCTTCGCGCCGGGCAGTCAAACCGCGCAATTGCATCCGCGACTCCTCCAGCTCGCGCTCGGCCTTCTTCAGCTCGGTGATGTCGCGCGAAACGCCGATGAGACGATGCACTCGGCCTTCGTAGTGGATCGGCGTAATGATCGAGTGGTAGTAATGCTTGCCTGCGGGCAAGTCGAGTTCGATGTTTTCCTCGATAGTCGTACCCGCAGCGACACAACGCCGGTATTTTTCCACGACGACTCGCCCAACGTCCTCGGGAACGGTGTCATCGACGAATTGTCCGATCATGGCCTCGCGGCTCATGCCCGTCGATTTCACCAGCGCGGGATTGATGTCGAGGTTGCGGAAGCGCCCGTCATCGGTCACTTCGAGCAGATACATTCCTTCGGTGGAGTTGTCGAATATTTCGCGGTAACGCTGTTCGCGTTCCGCCAGATTCTCTTCGGCCTGCTTGCGTTCTGTGATGTTGCGCACCACCGTCAGGAAAAGGTTCTCGCCTTCATAAGTGAAAGTCGTCGCGCCGACCTCAATGGGAAATATCTCTCCGTTCTTGCGCCGGTGTCGCGACTCGACCGTACCCGGGAAGCGCCCATTGGCGGCAGTCTGCCGCATCAATTCCCGCACCACTTCGGGTTTGATACTCGGATCGATGTCGGTCAGGTGCATCGACAACAGCTCTTCGCGACTGTAGCCCAATTCACGTACGGCAGCCTCGTTGACATAACGCAAACGCATGTCGATATCGACCAGATAGGTAGCATCAAAAGAGTTGTCGAGCGCGTAATTGAGCAGATGCAATTCGCGTTCGGCGCGCTTGCGTTCAGTGATGTCGCGTACAACGGCAAGACCGAAGGCTTTGCCGTTGTGCTTCATATAGCTGATGCTGATCTCCACCGGAACACTGCTGCCATCTTTGTGCCGGTGTTCGGCTTCAATGGTATTCGCCCCGCCCTCACCCAGCCCCTGCCAGGCATTCACCACCATGTCGGCTGTCCAGCCGGGGGCGATGTCCGTCACGCTCATACCGAGAAATTCTTCGCGACTGTAGCCGAGTTGGCGGCTGGCCTCTGCGTTGACATAAAAAATACGGGCTTGGTCATCGACGAAATACGCGGCCTCGTGCATCTGGGCAAGAGCGGCTCCCTTGATGGCAAGCTGCTCTTCCGCTCTCTTGCGCTCTTGTATCTCCGCGCGCAAGCGTTGGTTTGTTGCGCTGAGTTCGATGGTGCGCTCCGCCACGCGCTGTTCCAGTTGTTCGCGGTAACGCTGCAACTGCGCGTTCTGCGTCTCCAAGCGTTTTTGCATGTCGCTCAATTTGATCTGCGTTTCGATACGCGCGATCACTTCTTCGATCTGCAACGGTTTGGTGACGTAGTCGACTGCCCCCGCATCGAAGCCGTTCACTTTGTCTTCAGTCTCTGCGCGTGCAGTCATGAAGATCACGGGTATGTCGCGGGTATTCGGCTGTTTT
>JBBIJL010000177.1:0-4672 GCA_037446005.1 Gallionellaceae bacterium
GGGCGACGGGCATTCCCACTGAAGGTTTTTCCGTACTCGGTCGTATACCGAAATTTCGAAAACGGCATTCGAATCCTGATCGTGCGCCATCAACACAGGAAGCCCGGCTACGCTAGCGGTAGGCGATAAATGCGATGCCCAACCCGACATTCAACCCTGACTCCGCAAAAGTGCGGAGCCAGTTAATTTTACGTTAAGCCGCCACGTCCTTTACCACGCCTGCAATTCTCTCCGCCCACTGTTTTACCTGCACGCCGTCCTCGCCCTCGACCATCACGCGCAATAACGGTTCGGTGCCGGACGGGCGCAGCAACACGCGGCCTTTGCCGTTCAGGGCGTGTTCGGCTTCTGCTGCCGCGGCCTTGACTGCCGGTCGCTCCAGCAGTTCGGCGGCTTTGCCGGTGACTTTCACGTTGATGAGCACTTGCGGATACATCACCAGATGCTGCGCGGCTTGAGCCAGCGTCTGTTTGCTGGCGCGCAGGGCGTGCAGCACTTGCAGGGCGGAGACGATGCCGTCACCGGTGCTGTGTTTGTCGAGGCAGATGATGTGGCCGGAGTTTTCGCCGCCGATCTGCCAGCCTTTTTGTTGCAGCACTTCCATCACGTAGCGGTCGCCCACTTTGGCGCGCGCGAAAGGCACGCCGATTTTTTGCATGGCGTGTTCGAACGCGAGGTTGGTCATGAGTGTGCCGACCACGCCGCCTTTCATGCTGCCTTGCGCTTGGCGGTGCTGGGTAATGACGTAGAGCAGTTGGTCGCCGTCGTAGAGTTTGCCCTCCCCGTCCACCATGATGAGGCGGTCGCCGTCGCCGTCGAGGGCAAGGCCGATGTCGGCGTGGTGTTCCTGCACGGCTTTTTGCAGATTTTTGGGCGCGGTTGCGCCGTAGCCGTCGTTGATGTTTTTGCCGTTGGGTTCGGCGCCGATGGCGATCACGTCGGCACCGAGTTCGTGGAAGACGTTGCGGGCGATGTGGTAGGTCGCGCCGTGCGCGCTATCCACCACGATTTTCATGCCGCGCAGGTTCATGTCCGCTGGAAAGGTGCTCTTGCAAAATTCGATGTAGCGCCCGATGGCATCGTCGAGGCGCTTGGCTTTGCCCAAACCGTCCGATGAATTGGTCTGCATCGGCTGATCCAGTTCGGCCTCGATGGCGAGTTCGACTTCGTCCGGCAGTTTGGTACCTAGGCCGGAAAAAAATTTGATGCCGTTATCTTCGAAGGGGTTGTGCGAAGCGGAGATGACCACGCCCGCCTGCAAACGCAGCGCGCGCGTGAGATAGGCCACTGCCGGGGTCGGCACGGGACCGGCCAGATAAACGTCGATACCCGCCGCGATGAGCCCGGCTTCCAGCGCGGATTCGAGCATGTAGCCGGAGATGCGCGTGTCTTTGCCGATCAGCACGGCGGGGCGCTCGCCCGCTGTGTGCTCCGCATTCGCCAGCACTTTGCCCGCCGCGTAGCCCAGGTGCATCACAAACTGCGGGGTGATGGGGTATTCGCCCACTTTGCCGCGCACGCCGTCGGTACCGAAATATTTTCTGCTCATGTCTTTATCCTTCGTTTACTGAGTTCCAAATTTTCAACGCATCCACCGTCTCGCGCACATCATGCACGCGCACGATGGCCGCGCCGCGCTGTACTGCAATCAAGGCCGCTGCCACACTGGCGGCTTGGCGATGCCCGACATCCTGTCCGGTAATCGCGCCCAGCATGGATTTGCGCGACAGCCCGGCCAGCAGGGGCACGCCGAGTTCCGCAAAGTCCCGCATATTTTTCAACAGCGCGAGATTATGCGCCAGTGTTTTGCCGAAACCGAAGCCGGGATCAATCACGATGCGGTCGCGCGCGATGCCAACGGCCAGCGCCGCTTGCACGCGCTGGCGCAAAAAGCTCATCACTTCGTCCATCACGTTGGCGTATTGCGGCGCGAGCTGCATATTTTCAGGGTTGCCCTGTTTGTGCATCAGACACACCACAGCATCGCTGTTTGCCACCGCCGCCAAGGCTTCCGGCGCTTGCAGCGCGTTGATGTCGTTGACCATGGTGGCGCCCGCCGCAATGGCCGCGCGCATTACGGCGGGTTTCCAAGTGTCTATGGAAATGGGAACGGTGAGGCCGTGCAGCCCCTCGATTACCGGCAGCACGCGCTCCAGTTCTTCCTGTTCGCCCACTGCCGCAGCGCCTGGGCGCGTGGATTCGCCGCCGATGTCGAGCATGTCGGCGCCCTCTTCGATCAGTCGCCGCGCATGCGCAATCGCCGCCGCATGCGACAAATGCCTGCCGCCGTCCGAAAAAGAATCGGGCGTGACATTGACGATGCCCATGACTTTGGTGCGCGAGAGGTCTAGCCGGAATTTGCCGCAGTGAAGAAGCATCGGGAACTTAGGATTCGGGGAATCGGGATTCAGGATTCAAAACTTGGATCGAGGAGCGGGAACCCCTGAGTCCTGAATCCTTGCTCCCGAATCCTAATTTCAGGTTTCCTGTGCCGGCTCTACTGGCGTAGCGGGAGCCGTGGGCGTTGTGTCCTGCGGCGGTTGCGCAGGTGCCACATAAGCGGGCTTGGGAGGACGCGGCGGGTTGCCGGCCATGATGTCGTCAATCTGGTCGGCATCAATGGTTTCCCATTCCAGCAAAGCTTTGGTCATCGCTTCGATCTTGTCGCGGTTGGCTTCGATCAAGCCGCGCGCCAAGGCATATTGCTGGTCGATGATGCGGCGGATTTCCTCATCCACTTTTTGCATGGTGGCTTCGGACACATTCTTGTGCGTGGTCACCGAGCGGCCGAGGAACACTTCGCCTTCGTTCTCGCCGTACACCATCGGCCCCAAGCGGTCGGACATACCCCATTGCGTGACCATCTTGCGCGCCATGTCGGTGGCACGCTCGAAGTCGTTGGATGCGCCGGTGGTCATCTGGTTCATGAAGATTTCTTCGGCGATGCGCCCGCCGAACAGCACGGCCAGCGTGGAGAGGATGCGTTCCTTGTCCATGCTGTAGCGGTCTTCCGCCGGCAACTGCATGGTCAGACCCAGCGCGCGACCGCGCGGGATGATCGTGACTTTGTGTACCGGATCGCACTTGGGCAGAAGCTTGGCCACCACGGCATGGCCGGACTCGTGGTAAGCGGTATTGCGGCGCTCTTCTTCCGGCATAATCATGGTGCGGCGCTCGGTGCCCATCATGATCTTGTCCTTGGCTGATTCGAAGTCGTCCATCTCGACAAAACGCTTGCCGCGACGCGCCGCGAACAGCGCAGCCTCGTTCACCAGATTGGCCAAGTCGGCGCCGGACATGCCGGGTGTGCCGCGCGCCAGAATATCGGCCTTCACGTCGGTAGCGATCGGCACTTTACGCATGTGCACCGTCAGAATTTGTTCGCGGCCGCGAATGTCCGGCAACGGCACCACGACTTGACGGTCGAAACGGCCGGGGCGCAGCAGTGCGGAATCCAGCACGTCGGGACGGTTGGTTGCTGCGATCACGATTACCCCGCTGGCGCCCTCAAAACCGTCCATTTCCACCAGCAAGGCATTCAGCGTTTGCTCGCGCTCGTCGTTGCCGCCGCCCATACCGGCACCGCGCTGACGACCGACCGCGTCGATTTCGTCGATAAAAATAATGCAAGGTGCATTTTTCTTGGCTTGCTCGAACATATCGCGCACGCGCGCCGCACCGACACCGACAAACATTTCCACGAAGTCGGAACCGGAGATGGAAAAGAACGGCACTTTGGCTTCGCCCGCAATGGCTTTCGCCAGCAGGGTTTTACCGGTACCGGGGCTGCCCACCATCAGCACGCCGCGCGGAATACGTCCGCCGAGGTTCTGAAATTTTGTGGGATCGCGCAGGAAGTCCACCAGCTCGGAAACTTCTTCTTTGGCTTCGTCGCAACCGGCCACGTCCGCAAACGCACGCGCTCTTTCGCGTCATCCAGCAGACGCGCTTTGCTCTTGCCGAACGAGAATGCGCCGCCGCCTTTGCCGCCCTGCATCTGGCGCATGAAGAACACCCATACGGCGATCAGCAGCAGCATCGGGAACCACGACACAAAGAGGCTCATCAGGAAGGATTGTTCTTCTTCCGGTTTGGCTTCGATTTTGACGCCGTTTTTGAGCAGGTCGGACACCATCCACAGGTCGCTGGGCGCGTAGCTGGTGATGCGCTTGCCGTCGTTGGTGGTGGCTTTGAGCGTGCGCCCCTCGATGACGACTTTGACGATGTGCCCTTGTTTTACCTCGTCGAGGAACTGCGAATAATCCAGTTGCGCCTGCGCCGTCGATTGCTGGCGCGCGTTGAATTGATTGAATACGGTCATCAGCACTAGGGCTACGACCATCCAGATTCCGATACTCTTAAATAAGTTATTCACTCTTGCCTCTCAATTGAGCCGCCAAACGTTTGCGCATTAGACACGTTCCTCCCCGATTTCTCAAGGGTCTAAAGCGTTCCGGCGCGCTTTTCCAATCCCAACAAATACTGTTCACTGCTGCGGTCGCGCGATGCCTTGGGTTTGCGCGCGACCACTTTGCCGAAATGGCTGCGCATCAGTTTCAGATAATCCTCAAAACCCACTCCTTGAAACACCTTGACCAGAAAAGCTCCTCCCGGCTTGAGGTGTTGTACCGCGAATTCCAGCGCCAACTCAGCCAAGTGCATGGCGCGCGCC
>JBBIJL010000178.1:0-4653 GCA_037446005.1 Gallionellaceae bacterium
GAACACGTTCGGCGCCTGACGCTGAATGTCTTCCGCGCCCATGTACACGATGCACTCCATGCCGAAACGCGCCGCCACGGTGGCCGTCGCCACGCCGTGCATGCCCGCGCCGGTTTCGGCGATGACGCGCTTCTTGCCCATGCGCTTGGCCAGCAAGGCCTGGCCGATAGCGTTGTTGATCTTGTGCGCGCCGGTATGGTTCAGGTCTTCGCGCTTCAGGTAGATCTGCGCGCCGCCCAGGCTATCGGACAGGCGCTTGGCGTGATAGATCGGGCTGGGACGGCCGACATAGTGTTTCAGTTCGTAGGCGAATTCGGCCTTGAATTCGGGATCGTCGCGGAAACGCAAATACTGCGATCGCAATTCTTCCACGGCGGGGATAAGCGTTTCGGCCATGTAGATGCCGCCGAATTGCTCGAAGTGACCACTCAAATCTGGATAGTTATAACTCAACGTCTTTAACCTCTTTGATGAATGCGGCGACCTTCGCCGCATCCTTGATTCCTTTGCTGGCCTCCACGCCGCTGGACACATCCACCGCGTAAGGCCGCACCTGCCTGATCGCTTCTGCCACATTACCCGCCTGTAAACCACCGGAAAGGACTACCGGCAACGGCAGGTCATGCGGAATCAGCGCCCAGTCGAACGACTCGCCCGTACCGCCATGCGTACCTTCAACATAGGCATCGAGCAGCAAACCCTGCGCTCCGGCATAACGGGCCGCGCATTGTAGCAAATCCACCCCCGCCTTGACCCGCACTGCCTTCAAATAAGGTTTGCCGAACTGCGCACAGAACTCAGGCTCTTCTTCACCGTGGAACTGCAACACATCCAGCGCCACTTGCGCCAACACTTCGCGCACATATTCCACCGACGGGTTCACGAACAACCCCACCACCGTCACGAACGGCGGCACGACACGCGCCAGTTGAGCAGCTTGCTGCACGCTCACGTGGCGCGGACTCTTCTCGTAGAACACCAAGCCGATGGCATCCGCACCGCCGTATGCCACAGCGCGCAGATCCTGCTCACGGGTGATGCCGCATATCTTTATTCGGGTCATCTTGAATGGAAGAACTGAAACGAGGCGGCATTGTAAGAGCAATTGCACCCGCGACCAAATCGGCGCACTCGCGACGACCACTATCATTGGATTAGAATGCCCGCAAAATCCCTTCACCTTCAGGAGATCGCAATGACTGGCACTCTCATCATGCTCGGCATCACCGTTGTCACCCTGATCTACGTGGTCAGCCTGTACAACCATCTCGTGCAACTCAAACACGGCGTCGCCAAGGCTTGGGCGAACATCGACGTACTGCTCAAGCAGCGCCATGACGAATTGCCCAAGCTGGTCGAGGTGTGCAAACAGTACAAACAATTCGAGCAGGAAACTTTGCAGCGCGTCATCGCCGCACGCTCGCAAGTGCAGGCGGCGCGCGAAGGGCAGGACATCGAGGCGCTGGGAAAAGCCGAACACATGTTGCGCATGGGTTTGGGTAGTATTTTTGCGGTGGCGGAGGCCTATCCCGAACTCAAAGCCAATGAACATTTCATGCAACTACAATCCCGCATCACCGGGCTGGAGAACGGCATCGCCGACCGACGCGAGCTGTACAACGAGTCGGTGAACATCTTCAACGTCGGCATCGAACAATTTCCCGCCGTGCTGATCGCCAACATGTTCAACTTCACCGGCAAACCGCTGCTGGAATTTGCCAGCGCGGAAAAAGCGGATGTGGATATGAAGGCCTTATTCAAATAAGGCGCTGGGTGGGGTTGCTGTTGTGCCCGCCCTACAAACCAAACGACCAAGCCATGTTCACCTCCCTGCGGAAACAATACGCCCAGCTCGTCACCTCCGGCTCGCAACTCTTGTTGCTTGCCGTCGGTGCGCACTTTGGTTCAGCCCAAGCTTGGCTGTGGTGCTTGGGCGTCATGGCGACCATCAGCCTGTTCGCCTGGTTTTCCGCCTTATCCCGTTGGCGCACGATCAACGGCACGCCGACTTCCCGCGTCGCTTCTGCCGCCCAGGGCTATGTCGAACTCATCGGCAGCGGAAAATACTTCGACGGCACGCCGGTCATCAGCAAACTTTCACAGCTTCCCTGCCTCTGGTATCGCTACGAGATCGAGCGCAAAAACAACAAGAATGAATGGCACACGGAAAGCAGCGGGGAAAGCGATACGCCTTTCGTGCTCGACGACGGCAGCGCCGCGTGCGTGGTTGACCCGACCGGGGCGGAGATCGTCACCAGCAACAAAGACCGCTGGGTCAAGGGCGACTACCGCTATACCGAATGGCGACTCATCAACATCGATCCGGTTTATGCGATTGGAGAATTCAAAACGCTAGGCGGCAGCACAGACACGCGCCAAACCAGCGATGAAATCAAAGCGGTATTGGCCGAGTGGAAGCAGGACATGCCGGCATTGCACGCGCGTTTCGACCTGAACAAAGACGGCGTACTCGACATGCAGGAATGGGGCTTAGCGCGCAGCGCAGCCAAGCGCGAAGCCGAAAAACGCTTGGCTCAAGCGCGCTCGGCACCTGATACCCACTACCTCGTACGCCCCGACAACGGTCGATTATTCCTCATCAGCAACCTGCTCCCCAAACAGCTCGCGCGCCGTTACACCCTCTGGACTTGGGCGCATTTGCATATTTTCATTGGGGCATTGGGCGGAGCGATTTGGGTGTTGCAGCAAAATAATTTTTAGTTGCCGCGAAGTGGGAGCATTGGCACACGCCCGCTTCGCTCATTTCGCCTCCAGCGCCTCCCAGCGCGCCATCAACTGTAGCAACTCATCTTCGATCACCGACGCGCGTTCCTGCAATTGCTTGGCATGCGCCGGATTGTCGCGATACAGATCGCCCGCGCCCAAAGCCGCCGCAAGCTCTTCCTGCTCACGCTCCAATTTCTCGATGCACTGCGGAATTTCTTCGAGTTCTTTTTGCTCTTTGAAACTCAGCTTGCCGGAAGATTTGGTCTTGGGGGCTTCGGCTTTGGCGGCAGGCTTGAGCGCTGCCGCCGCTTTCGGCTGCGCGCTTTGCGTGGCTTCGTATTTCTTCACGCGCACCCAATCCTCGTAACCGCCGACGTACTCCATCAACTTGCCATCGCCCTCGAAGGCGATGACTTGCGTCACCACGTTGTCGAGGAAGGAACGGTCGTGGCTCACGAGGAATAGCGTGCCGTCGTAATTCGCCAGCAATTCTTCTAACAGTTCCAGCGTTTCGATGTCGAGGTCGTTGGTCGGTTCGTCCAACACCAGCACGTTGGCGGGACGGGTAAACAGGCGTGCCAGCAGCAAGCGGTTGCGCTCGCCGCCGGACAAGCTCTTCACCGGTGAACGCGCACGCTCAGGGGCAAACAAAAAGTCGCCGAGGTAGCTGATGACGTGCTTTTTCGTACCGGCGATTTCGACAAAATCCGAGCCCTGACTGATGGTGTCGGCCAGCGTCGCTTCTTCGTTGAGTTGCGCGCGCAACTGGTCGAAATACGCCACGCTGAGTTTGGTGCCCAGCTTTACCTCGCCGCTGTCCGGAACCAGTTCGCCCAGAATAATTTTCAGCAAGGTGCTCTTGCCCGCGCCGTTCGGCCCCAGCAAACCGATCTTGTCGCCGCGCTGAATGCGGCAGGAGAAGTTGTCGATGATTTTGCGTGCGCCGAAATGCTTGCTGACATTGGTCAGCTCCGCCACCAGCTTGCCGGAACGGTCTCCCGTCTCCACGTTCAGTTCGACCTTGCCCACCTTTTCGCGCCGCGCCGCGCGCTCCAAGCGTAATTGCTCCAGACGGCGCACCCGCCCTTCATTACGCACACCGCGCGCCTTGATGCCTTGGCGTATCCACACTTCTTCCTGCGCCAGCACCTTGTCGAACTTGGCGTTATGCACCGCCTCGTCCGCCAGCATCTGTTCTTTCAATTTCTGGTAGGCGGAAAAATTGCCGGGGAAGCTGGCCAGTTTGCCGCGATCCAGTTCGACGATGCGCGTGGTCACATTGTCGAGGAACTTACGGTCGTGGGTGACGAACAAGACGCTGCCGCGAAAATTATTCAGCAGCCCTTCCAGCCATTCGATGGAAGCGAAATCCAAATGGTTGGTCGGCTCGTCAAGGATCAGCACCTCCGGCTCGGCCACCAGCGCCTGCGCCAGAGCCACTCGCTTGCGCACCCCGCCGGACAGCGAGCCCACCACCGCGTCGGGATTCAGCTCCAAGCGCTGGATCGCCGTTTCGATGCGTGCCTGCACCGCCCAGCCGTTCTGCGCTTCCAGCGCGGTTTGCAGCGGCTGCATGGCTTCCAGCAGTTTTTCGTAATCCGCATCCGGCTCGGCCAGCTGGTGCGATAAATGGTGATACTCGGTGATGATCTTGTGCAGCTCGCCCAAGCCCTCGGCCACCGCGTCGAACACGGTCGCTTCAGGATTCAGCACCGGCTCCTGGCTCACATAGCAAATGCGCACGCCGGGCTGGCGCCACACGATGCCGTCGTCCAGTGCATGCTGCCCGCCAAGCACGCGCAACAGGCTGGACTTGCCGCCGCCGTTGCGCCCGATCAGGCCGACGCGCTCGTTCTCGTCGAGTTGAAAATTCACATGATCTAAAAGAGCAACGTGACCGAAAGCCAGTGCGGCTTTATCCAGCGT
>JBBIJL010000179.1:0-4650 GCA_037446005.1 Gallionellaceae bacterium
ATATCGTCAAATCTCCCTGCTGCTGCGTCGTCCACCCGGCCGTGAAGCTTACCCCGGTGACGTGTTTTACCTGCACTCCCGTTTGTTGGAGCGAGCATCCCGCGTGAACGCCGACTACGTTGAAGCTTTCACCAAGGGCGAAGTTAAGGGCAAGACAGGTTCTTTGACAGCATTGCCTATCATTGAAACAGCTGCTGGTGACGTTTCCGCGTTCGTTCCGACCAACGTGATTTCGATTACCGACGGTCAGATCTTCCTGGAAACCGACCTGTTCAACGCCGGTATCCGTCCCGCGATTAACGCCGGTATCTCGGTTTCTCGCGTGGGTGGTGCAGCGCAAACCAAGGTTATCAAGAAGCTGGGTGGCGGTGTGCGTTTGGCGCTGGCTCAATATCGTGAATTGGCCGCTTTCGCGCAGTTCGCTTCCGACTTGGATGAAGCAACCCGCAAACAGTTGGAGCGCGGTCGTCTGGTAACCGAGCTGATGAAGCAATTGCAATATGCGCCTTTGTCTGTTGCCGAAATGGCGGTAACGCTGTTCTGCGTAAACAAGGGTTATTTCGACGACGTGGAAGTCAAGAAGGCTTTGGCATTTGAGTCCGCTTTGCATGCTTACCTGAAATCCAAGAACAAAGACCTGATGGATGCGATCAACAATACCAAGGATCTGAGTGCTGACAACGAGAAGCTGCTGTCGGCTGCGATTGAAGCCTTCAAGTCCACCGCAGTTTACTAAGCGAGAGTCCGATCATGGCTGGTAGCAAAGAGATACGCACCAAAATCAAGAGCGTAGAAAATACGCGCAAGATTACGCGTGCCATGGAAATGGTGGCGGCAGCTAAGATGCGCAGAGCTCAAGAGCGTATGCGTGCTGCCCGCCCTTATGCCGAAAAGATTCGTCAAGTAGCTGCACACTTGGCGCATGCAAACCCGGAATATAAGCATCCATATCTGGCAAAGCGCGATCAGGTCAAGAATGTCGGTATTATCATCATTACTTCCGATAAAGGTTTGTGCGGAGGTTTGAATACCAACGTACTGCGTCTGGTCACTAACCGGATGAAGGAATGGGATAGCGCCAACACGGGCATTCGCGTTACGCCAATTGGTAATAAAGGCTTCAGTTTTATGAGCCGCATCGGTGCAAAAGTTCAATCGCACCTGACGGGTCTGGGCGATACGCCTCACGTTGAAGACTTGATCGGCGCAGTAAAAGTGATGCTGGACGCTTATGTGGCTGGCGAAGTTGATGCGATTTATATTTCGTACAACCATTTCGTGAATACCATGAAGCAGGAACCGACTTTCGAGCAACTGTTGCCTCTCGCTGGTGAAGCAATGGCGGAAGGTCATGAAGGCCAGTGGGATTATATCTACGAGCCGGATGCAAAGCAGGTGGTAGACGAGTTGCTGCTACGCTACGTTGAATCGCTGGTTTACTCGGCCGTTACTGAGAATCAGGCTTCCGAACAAAGCTCGCGCATGGTCGCCATGAAAGCTGCTTCCGACAATGCCAAAACGGTTATCGGTGAACTCAAACTGGTTTACAACAAAGCGCGTCAAGCCGCGATTACCAAAGAGATTTCTGAAATCGTTGGTGGAGCAGCTGCAATTAGTTAAAGCTTGGCTGCTGTGGCGGCTGTGTACAGAATCAATATAAAGTGGGGAATCTTAAAATGAGTCAAGGCAAGATTGTTCAGTGTATCGGTGCGGTGGTCGACGTAGAATTTCCTCGCGATCAAATGCCTAAGGTATATGACGCGCTGAAGGTTACAGGTACCGCAAGTTCTGTTGCGGAAAAGGATTTGACCCTAGAAGTTCAGCAACAAATCGGCGACGGTGTGGTACGTACGATTGCCATGGGTTCATCCGACGGCTTGCGCCGCGGTATGGCTGTGGTGAGTACAGGTTCGCAAATTACTGTGCCGGTTGGTGCAGGAACTCTGGGCCGTATCATGGACGTGCTGGGTCGTCCGATTGACGACGCAGGCGACGTGAAATGTGACGAGCGCCGTTCTATTCACCAAAAGGCACCCAAGTTCGACGAGTTGTCTCCTTCGGTTGACTTGCTGGAAACCGGCATCAAGGTTATTGACTTGGTCTGCCCGTTTGCCAAGGGTGGTAAGGTTGGTCTGTTCGGTGGTGCCGGTGTGGGCAAGACCGTGAACATGATGGAACTCATCAACAACATCGCGAAGCAACACTCCGGTTTGTCCGTGTTCGCCGGTGTGGGTGAGCGTACCCGTGAAGGTAACGACTTCTACCACGAAATGAAAGATTCCAACGTTTTGGACAAAGTTGCGATGGTGTTCGGTCAGATGAACGAGCCGCCCGGCAACCGTCTGCGCGTAGCGCTGTCCGGTTTGACCATGGCTGAAAAATTCCGTGACGAAGGCCGCGACATTCTGTTCTTTGTGGACAACATTTACCGTTACACCTTGGCCGGTACCGAAGTATCCGCGCTGCTGGGTCGTATGCCTTCCGCCGTGGGTTATCAACCGACACTGGCTGAAGAAATGGGCCGTTTGCAAGAGCGTATTACTTCGACCAAAGTTGGTTCGATTACTTCCATTCAAGCTGTGTATGTTCCAGCGGACGACTTGACCGACCCGTCTCCGGCAACCACCTTCTTGCACTTGGACTCCACCGTTGTGTTGTCGCGTGACATCGCATCCTTGGGTATCTACCCGGCGGTTGATCCGCTGGACTCCTCTTCCCGTCAGCTGGATCCGCTGGTGGTTGGCGAAGAGCACTACACCGTTGCTCGTGGCGTACAGCAAACTCTGCAACGCTACAAAGAATTGCGCGACATTATCGCGATTCTGGGTATGGACGAGTTGGCACCGGAAGACAAACTGGTGGTGGCACGCGCACGTAAGATTCAGCGCTTCCTGTCGCAACCGTTCCACGTGGCTGAAGTGTTTACCGGCAGCCCAGGTAAATATGTAACGCTGAAAGAAACGATCAAGGGCTTCAAGGGCATCGTCAACGGCGAATACGACCATTTGCCGGAACAAGCTTTCTACATGGTTGGCGGTATCGAAGAAGCCATCGAAAAAGCTAAGACGCTGCAATAAGGGTGACTAATATGGCCATGACAGTTCATGTCGATGTGGTGAGTGCGGAAGCATCCATCTTTTCCGGGTTGGCGGAGCTGGTCATTGTTCCCGGCGAAGCGGGCGAGTTGGGTATTTATCCTCGTCACGCTCCGCTGTTGACACGCATCAAGCCGGGTTCAGTGCGTCTCAAGTTGCCGGATCATAATGAAGACACATTGATTTATGTTTCCGGTGGCATGCTGGAAGTGCAGCCCAATGTGGTGACCATTCTGGCCGACACCGCGATTCGCGGTGCCGATCTGGATGAAGCCAGAGCGTTGGAAGCGAAACGTGCAGCCGAAGAGGCGATGAAAAATCGTACGTCGGATATTGATTATGCGGCAGCACAGGCCGAGTTGGCCGAAGCGATCGCGCAATTGCACGCAATTTCCAAAATGCGCAAAGGCTCCACGCACTAAGCTCCACACGGATAAGTAGTACAAGGAAAACGGCGAAAGCCGTTTTTTTTGTTTATACTTCGCACTTCGAAAAAATATAAAACAGAATGTCTACGCTTAACATCGTAATTCTCGCGGCCGGCAAAGGCACGCGCATGCATTCCGACAAACCCAAGGTATTGCATGCGATTGCGGGCAAATCATTATTGCAGCACGTGGTAGATACAGCAGCAATCCTGAATCCGGCCAATACAGTTGTGGTATACGGACACGGCGGCGAAATGGTGCCGCAGGCAATGGCACAGAGCAAAGTGCTGTTCGTATTGCAAGAGCCGCAACTGGGCACCGGTCACGCGGTACAGCAAGCCTTGCCCAAACTCGGCGATGAAAGCGTCACGCTGGTGTTATACGGCGATGTTCCGCTCATTCAGCAACACACTCTGGAAAAAATACTGACCGATCCGGCGGCACTGACATTGCTGACGCAGCATCTGGATAATCCCAAAGGCTACGGACGCATCGTGCGAGATGCAGCCGGTAAAGTAAGCAGCATCGTGGAAGAGAAAGATGCCACTCCCGAACAACGCCAGATACAGGAAATCAACACGGGAATTTTGGCGGCGCCAACGGGCTTGTTGCGCGAATGGCTAGCCAATCTGCGCAATGAAAATGCTCAGGGCGAATACTATCTGACCGACATTGTCGCGATGGCCGTGGCACAGGGCGTGAAAATAAACACCGTGCAGCCGGAACACGCCTGGGAAGTGATGGGCATCAACAGCAAGGTGCAATTGGCGGAACTGGAGCGTTTGTGGCAACAAGAGTTGGCCAGCCGATTGCTCATGCAAGGGGTTACCCTGACAGATCCCGCAAGGCTGGATATTCGCGGAGAATTGAGTTGCGCACGCGATGTGGAAATTGATGTCGGTTGCATCTTTGAAGGTCAGGTGCATTTGGGTAAAGGCGTAAAAGTGGGCGCTTATTGCGTGATCAGAAACACACGCATTGCGGCAGGCACCCAGATTGCGCCGTACAGCCATATTGATCAGGCCGAGATCGGCGAGCAATGCCATATCGGTCCCTTTGCGCGCATACGTCCGGGTAGCAAACTGCACAACGGTGTCCACGTCGGCAATTTTGTAGAGATCAAGAAC
>JBBIJL010000180.1:0-4644 GCA_037446005.1 Gallionellaceae bacterium
CGAGGAGGTGGTGCGTTTTGCCGAGGAGCAGGCATCGAGCGAGTTGTTCGGCTTGCTCAAACGCCCCGACGAAAAATTTGTCACCGAACGTGCTTACGATAATCCCAAGTTCGTCGAAGACATGGTGCGCGACGTGGCCGCCGCGCTGAACGCGGATGCACGCATCGAGGCCTACATTGTCGAGTCGGAGAACTTCGAATCCATCCACAACCATTCGGCCTATGCGCTGATTGAAAGAGATAAAACCAAGGATTAAGGATTCGGGAATCAGGATTAAAAAACGCCGTTCCGATTTGCTTAATCCTGAATCCTCGCCCCCAAATATGAAACCCGTTGCCATCTTCCGTCACACCCCCAATGAAGGCGCAGGCTACTTCGCCGAATTTCTGAATCAGCACAACGTCCCATGGGAGCTGATCCGCATTGACGAGGGCGATAAAGTGCCGCTCAATGCGCGCGATTATTCCGGCCTAGTGTTTATGGGCGGCACCATGAGTGTAAACGACGATCTGCCGTGGATACTGTTCGTGCTGCCGCTGATCCGCGATGCGCTCGCGCATGACGTCCCGATGCTGGGGCACTGCCTCGGCGGGCAATTGATGGCCAAGGCCTTGGGCGGCTCGGTGAGCAAGAACCCGGTCAAAGAGTTGGGCTGGGGCAAGGTCGATGTGGCCGACAACGCTACCGCACGCGCATGGTTCGGCGACATCAAATCATTCGACAGCTTTCACTGGCACGGCGAAACCTTCACCCTGCCGCCCGGTGCGGTGCCGTTGCTGTCCAGCGCGCATTGCCCGAACCAGGCTTTTGCCATCGGCAAACATCTGGCGCTGCAATGCCATGTCGAAATGACCGAACACATGATCCGCGACTGGTGCGCAGTCGGCGCGGACGAACTCTCCGCCAACGCGAGCAGCCCCGCCGTGCAATCCGCCGCAGCGATGCAGGCAGAGATGCACGACAAATTGCCGGAGCTGCATCGCGTGGCAACGCAGTTGTACCGGCACTGGTTGCACGGCTTGGCGCACTGATATTTTCAAGGCGCAAGCGATATAGGGGCGTGCATACGCCCCTTGTTGTTTTGTAAGCCATGGATTACGATGCAGCCATGAATCAGTTCATCGCAACCGACACATACTCCGACTGGTTTTCTTCGCTACGCGATGTGCAGGCGAAGGGACGGATCAATGCCCGTTTGCGTCGCGCCGAGTTGGGAAATTTCGGCGATTGCGAACCGGTGGGCGAGGGCGTGTCGGAAATGCGCATCCACTATGGGCCGGGGTATCGGATTTATTGGGTGCAACGGGGGCAGGAAATTTTTATCTTGCTTGCGGGCGGAGATAAATCCACTCAAACGAAAGACATCAAGACCGCGCTGCAACTGGCACGCAAGCTGAAGGAGGCGATATGACTACGGTTAAATTACGCAAATGGGATGTGGTCGAGCATCTGAAAACGGAAGCGGATATGGCCGCCTATCTCGAAGCCTGTCTGGAGGAAGACGACCCCGCGCTCATCACTGCCGCTTTGGGCGACATTGCGCGCGCCAAAGGGATGAGCCAGGTTGCGCGCGATGCGGGAATTAGCCGCGAAGGTTTGTATAAAGCGCTTTCCGGCGAGGGCAATCCCGAATTTGCCACCGTGCTGAAAGTGGTGAAGGCGCTGGGTTTGAAGTTGCACGCGACGGTTTGAATCACATTTCCCGAAAGATATTGTCATGACCTACGTCGTTGCCGAAAATTGTATCCGCTGCAAATACACCGACTGCGTGGAAGTGTGTCCGGTGGACTGCTTCCGCGAGGGGGAAAACTTTCTGGTGATCGACCCGGACGAGTGTATCGACTGCTCGCTGTGTGTGCCGGAATGTCCGGCCAATGCGATTTACGCGGCGGATGATGTGCCTGCCGACCAGCGGCAGTTCATCGCGCTGAATGCCGAACTCGCCAAAATGTGGAAGCCGCTGGTCACCAAAAAAGAGGCGCCCGCTGATGCCGACGAGTGGCGCAACGTCCCCGGCAAACTCCAATACCTCAAGCGGTGAGCGCGGCAGTTTATTTCGACCGCATCGCGCGGCGTATTCTCGCCGCGCATCCCGCGCCCGACCTGCGCGGCATCACTATTCTGCTGCCCAATTTTCATGCCTCCCAACCGCTGGCGCAGGCGCTGATGCGCGCGGCGCAATGTCCCGCTGTGCTGTTGCCGCAGATGGTTACGCTGAACGGTTGGGCGCAAAGCGTCCCGCTCGACGCACCCGTCGTCAGCGACAGCCAGCGCGGTGCGCTGCTGTACCAGCAGTTGCGCAAACTGCAATGGTTCGAGCAGGCCGATGTATGGGGCATGACGCAGGAGCTGCTCAAACTGTTCGACGAACTCACCCACTCGCTGCACGCCTTGCCGCCGGATGCGGAAGCCTTCGCTGCCGCCGTGCAGCAGGCTTATCAGGCGCGCCAGAACAGCACGCTGCAACTGGAAGCGCGGCTGGTGTTCGAGCTATGGAACGCCATGCAGGGCGGTGCGGAACTCGATGCCGCACGGGCGTACCAGCAGCGGCTGGCGAAGCTGGCGGCGCAGGCCGCGCAACCGCTCTATGTGCTGCGCACTTCGGAGTGGAGCGCGCTGGAGCAGCGCTTTCTGGAGGAGTACGAACAGCGCGCGCTGGTGAAGGTGTTTGATTTGCGCGAGATGGATGAGCAGTGGGGCGGTTTGTTCAGTGCGGCGCCAGACGGTTTGCGTTCGCGCACGTTGCCGCAACTGGGCAATACCTTGCGCTTCTTCGCCGCCACCTCCCTCGAACAGGAAGCCCGCGCCGCCGCCATGCAGGTGCGGCTGTGGTTGCAGACGGGCAAGCAAGACATCGCCGTCGTCGCGCAAGACCGCGTGGTGGCGCGGCGCATGCGCGCCTTGCTGGAGCGCGCCGAGGTGCTGGTGACGGACGAAACCGGCTGGACGTTCGCCACGCTGTCGGTGAGCACCGTGCTCGACCGCTGGCTCACCGCGCTGCAAAGCGATTTTTACCACCACGATCTGCTCGACCTGCTCAAGTCGCCCTACATCTTTGCCGACATGCCGCCGGGCGAGCGCAAGTCGGCGGTGTATCAACTGGAACAACTGCTGCGCAAGCATGGGGTGGTCGCGGGGCTGGAAAAATTCATGCTCCTCGCCGAACACGAAACCGCGCTGCATCCGCCGCTGGCGCGTTTGCGCCAAGCTGCGGCGCTACTTGAGCAGGGCAAGAAAAAAACTTTGGCCGAATGGCTGGCCGCGCTGCGCGAAAGTTTGAGCGTGCTGGGTGTCGATGCCGGATTGCAGCAGGACGATGCCGGGCAACAGTTGCTGCGCGCGCTGGAAACTTGGCAGCAGGAATTGTACAAAGACGATGGCCGCTACCGCTTCCACGAATGGCGGCGCTGGCTGGCGCAGCAACTGGATGTGGAAACTTACCGCGACAGTAGCATCGACAGCCGCGTGCGCTTTACCCATCTGGCCGCGACGCGCTGGCGCGCTTTCGATGCCGTGCTGCTGCTGGGTTGCGATGCCGACCACCTGCCCAGCGTGGCCGACGGCGGGCGCTGGTTCAACGATGCCGTGCGCTCCGCGCTGAACCTGCCCACGCGCAACACCCATGCCGTGCGGCAGCGCGACGATTTGCTGGCGCTGCTCACTCTGAACGATTGCGTGCGCGTCACCTGGCAAAAAGATAAAAACGGCGAGGAGGGCTTGCTCAGTCCCTATCTGGAAATGCTGCGCGACCTGCACGCGCTGACCTACGGCGACGATTTGAGCGAACACGAATTGCAGCATTACCTAGCTGCGGAAGAGCAGCACATGCTCACGCTGCCGCAAGCTGCACAGCCCGCACCTGTTTCCAACACCGAGGCCGTGCCGGAGCGCGTTTCTATCAGCGCCTACAACAGTCTGGTCGCCTGTCCCTACCAGTTCTACGCGCGCCACATCCTGCGCCTGAATGAACTCGACGAAGTGCAGGAAGGCATCGAGAAGCGCGACTACGGCGACCACGTGCACCAGATTTTGCAACGCTTTCACGAGCGCTACGCGCGGGTGAGCGAACATCCCGTCGAGGAACTGACCGCCACATTGCGCGAGATCAGCGAAGAAGTTTTCGCCGGGCTGCTGCAACAGGATTTCGCCGCACGTGCCTGGCTGGCACGTTGGTACGCCTCACTGCCCGCCTACATCGAATGGCAGATGGAAAACGAAACGCAAGGCTGGCGCTATGCCGGATCGGAGCAAGCCTTCGACTGGCCGCTGGAAGGCGTGCGTTTGCGCGGACGTATTGATCGCTTGGACGAGCGCGGCGAAGAAAAACTGGTGCTCGATTACAAGACCCAGAGCGATGCTGTGCTGCGCAACAAATTGAAAGAGCCGGGTGAGGATGTGCAGCTCGCCTGCTACGCCTACGCGCACGAAGCGGCGGATGCGGCGTTCGTGAGCATCGACAACGGCAAGGTGAAACTGGTGGAGCCCAAGCACGACGTGCCGCTGCTGGCGCAATTGAATGCGGAGCGATTGGTGGAAGTGATGGCGGCGATACGCAATGGTGCCGGGCTGCCTGCGAACGGGGTGGATACAGTGTGCCGGTATTGCGAGATGCGGGGGGTGTGTCACAAGGGGGAGTGGGTGGTT
>JBBIJL010000181.1:0-4630 GCA_037446005.1 Gallionellaceae bacterium
TACGGTTTGCCGCCACGCTCGAAGTCGATGTAGATGCTGTCGCGCGTGGTACCCGGCAAGTCGAAGGCAATCACGCGCTCTTCGCCCAGAATGGCATTCACCAGCGTTGATTTGCCCACATTGGGGCGCCCGACAATGGCGAGTTTCGGGTGATCGGATTTTTCTTCCGGCTCTTCTTCGCGCGCGGGCAACTCATCCAACGCCAAGGCAATCATCTCGGCAACATTGTCACCGTGCGCGGAAGAAATGGGGATCGGTTCGCCCAAGCCCAGTTCAAAAAACTCGTTGGTCACGCGGGTGCGCTGCATGCCTTCCGCCTTGTTCACCAGGAGCAGCAAGGGGCGGCCGGTTTTGCGCAGTTGCGTGGCGATGATACGGTCTTGCGGCGTGAGTCCGTCGCGGCCATCCACCAGGAATAAAACGAGGTCGGCTTCGTCGATGGCTTGGCGCGTTTGCTTGGCCATCTCGTGCAGAATACCTTCTTTGGCGACCGGCTCCAGACCGCCCGTATCCACCACCAGATAAGGCCGCTCGCCGACTCGGCCTTTGCCATAATGGCGGTCGCGGGTCAGCCCCGGCAAGTCGGCGACAAGCGCGTCGCGGCTGCGGGTGAGACGGTTGAACAGCGTGGATTTACCCACATTGGGACGACCAACCAAAACCAGTGTGGGTAGCATAATTAAACTCGATTAATGAATAGCTAAAGAATACAGCGTGCCGTCGCTGGTTTGCACCACGAAGCCGTCGCCCGAGACAACGGGAGCAGAACGGATTGCGCTGCCGTCCGTCCTGAGGCGCGCGATAAAACTGCCGTCATCGCGATTCACCGCGTGCAGATAACCTTCGAAATCCGCCACCAGCAAATAATCATCCAGTGCCAATGGGGCTGTCGTTTGGCGCAAATGCAATTGATCGTTCTTCCAATACGAACTGCCGCTCAGCTTGTCGAGCGCCAATACGTCGCCGGACGTGTCCGTCAGGAACAGGTATTTGCGCGACATAGTCAGACCTTTATCGCTGGACAGATCGCGCGTCCACAGTGAACCGCCCTGTTCGGCATCGAAACAGGCTAACCGCCCCTGAAACGCCGCAGCACATATCTGGCTGTCATCCGCGATGGGCAAGCTGGTGATGTCGCTCACGCGCTCCAACTCGGTATTGCCGCGCGGCTGCGAGACCGAGGATTCCCACACAATTACCCCGTTGTGCAAACCGATAGCCGCCAGCTTCCCGGCGGCGAACCCCGCATACACAATGCCGCGCCGTATCGTCACCCCGGCATTGCTGCGCGCCACCAGAGCAGGCGTCGCCCGCTCATACAACCACAAGCGTTTGCCATTCTGGCTATCCAAACCGGCGATACGACCGTCCCCGGTGCGCACCACCACCACACCTTCGGCAAACCTTGGCGCGCTCAGCACTTCGCTGGACACCTTGCTCTTCCAGCGCAACTGGCCCGTATTTTCCTCGTATGCCGCCACGTCGCCTTTTTCGCCGCCGACCAGCACCAAACCGTCTCCCGCCCCGACACCGCCGGAAATGGCCAAGCCGCTGTCTACGCGCCACAACTGTTTGCCGCTGCCGCGCTCAAAGCGCCGCAGCACGCCGGCACTATTCGCGGCGAAAATCGACTCCCCGCTAACCACGGGGAGCAAGACGTTGATCCCCATCTTGCCCACGCTCTGCCGCCAGCGCACTTCGAACTTGGCGGACGGTTGGAAATTCAGCAATTTCGCCGGCGTGACCTGCTCCTTGTCGCTGGCGCATCCCGCCACCGACACCAGCAACAACGCGGCAATGCCACGACTTAATTTCATTTGCCTTCCCCGAGACCGTCCAACTTCAACTGCACGAGATTGCGGTACATGCTCTTGGCGTCGATCTTGTCCAACGCTTGCTTATAGGCGGCACGCGCCTCGTCCGTTTTGCCTTGGGCACTCAACACATCGCCTTTCAGGTCGGCATACAGGCCGGTAAAAGCTTCCGGATGCGTCGCATCAAGTTGCTTGAGCGCCTCGTCAAAATTTTTCTCGTCCAGCAGGATGCTGGCCAGTTTCAAACGCGCAGTGTCTTGCAATCCTGTTTCGCCGGCATGCTCGATCACCCATTGCAATTGAGCCTTGGCGCGGCTGACATCCTTCGCTTGCAAGTTGGCTTGCACCGCCAAAAATTGCGCACGCGGCGCATAAGCACTGCTGCCGAATTTATCGACCAGCGCCGCAACCGCATCATTGATGCGTTTGGGATCGCTGCTCAACGTCTGCTTTTCCACTTCGGCATACAGCTTGGCAGCTTCGCCTGCCTGCTGCGCCTGATGATTCTTCCAGAACTGCATTCCGGCAAAACCAAGCAGCACGAGCACAAGCGCCGCGACCACCCACTTGCCGTTCTCTTTCCACCACGACTTCAGTGCGTCTACCTGTTCCTGTTCTTGCAAATCGAGCGTTGACATATTTCTATCCTATTCAATCAAAATGAGTTCACAAATTTTGTACTGCAATTCCGTCAGTGCAACACGCGCCTGTTCGCCGCCTCCGCGCAAGGGTTTCAATGTCGCCTGCGCGGCCTGCACCTCGTCGTCACCGATGATGACCGCACAGGCTGCACCGCTGCCGTCGGCCTTTTTCATCTGCGATTTAAAACTGCCGCCGCCGCAATGCAGCACCACTTTCAAGTCGGCATCGCGCAATTGTTCGGCCACGGTGCTGGCCAATTTGCCTGCCTGCTCGCCCTGATGCACCAGATACACATCCAGCGGAGCCTGCGGATTTTTCATGCCGTCTTCCTGCAACAACGCCAGCAGACGCTCGATGCCCATGGCGAAGCCGCAAGCGGGAGCGGGCTTGCCGCCGATCTGTTCGACCAGACCGTCGTAGCGGCCTCCGGCGCAGATGGTACCCTGCGCGCCGAGGCGCGTCGTCACCCACTCGAACACGGTGCGGTTGTAGTAATCCAGACCGCGCACCAAGCGCGGGTTAATTGTGAAAGGCACGCCGTGCTGGCGCAAAATTTCCTGCACCGCCGAGAAATGCTGGATAGCTTCTTCATCCAGCTCATCCATCAATTTCGGCGCGGCGCCGACCAGCTCCTGCATCGCGGGATTTTTGGTGTCGAGAATACGCAAAGGATTGCTGTACAAACGGCGCGTCGCGTCGGCATCCAACACATCTTTGTGTTGCTCGAAATAAGCGATGAGTTTGTCGCGGTGGCGCTGGCGCGAGGCACTGTCGCCCAGCGTGTTGATCTGCAACTCCACGTCGCGGATGCCCAGCTTCTTCCACAAACGCGCGCACATCAAAATCTGCTCGGCATCAATGTCCGGCTCGGCAAAACCGAGCGACTCGACACCGATCTGGTGGAACTGGCGATAGCGGCCTTTTTGCGGGCGCTCGTGGCGGAACATCTGCCCCGCATACCACAAACGCTGCGGCGCATTATACAGCAGGCTATGTTGCAGCACGGCGCGCACGCAGGAAGCTGTGCCCTCCGGACGCAGCGTGAGCTGGTCGCCGTTGAGGCTGTCCTCGAAACTGTACATTTCTTTTTCGACGATGTCGGTCACCTCGCCGATGGCGCGCTTGAACAGCGCGGTCGGCTCCACCAGCGGCATACGGATATTGCGGTAGCCATAGGCTTCCAGCCAGTCGCGCACGGTGTCTTCAAACCACAGCCACAGTTGCGCCTCGTCCGGCAAAATGTCGTTCATGCCTTTTACGGCTTGTAATGTTTCTTTGCTCATCTGCTTGCTTAAACTGCCTTGATTTCAATTCGCTTGGAAGGCTTGTCGCCCGGCGCGCGCTTGGCGTATTTGCGTGCCACATAGTCGTCCACGATCTGCTGGAACTCCGCCGCGATGTTGTCGCCGCGCAGCGTGACGGTCTTCTCGCCGTCCACATACACCGGGGCGGCGGGCGATTCGCCCGTGCCGGGCAGGCTGATGCCGATGTTGGCCAGCTTGCTTTCGCCGGGGCCGTTGACAATGCAGCCCATCACCGCGACGGTCATTTCTTCCACGCCCGAGTATTGCTCGCGCCACACCGGCATCTGCGCGCGCAGATAATTCTGGATGCTCTGCGCCAATTCCTGGAACACCGTGCTGGTGGTGCGACCGCAACCTGGGCACGCGGTCACCATCGGGGTGAACGAACGCAGCCCCATGGTTTGCAAAATTTCCTGCGCCACCACCACTTCTTCGGTGCGCGCTCCGCCGGGCGCGGGGGTCAGCGACACGCGGATGGTGTCGCCGATGCCCTGCTGCAACAGCACCGCCAGCGCGGCGGTCGAGGCGACGATGCCCTTGGAACCCATGCCCGCTTCGGTCAAGCCCAGATGCAAAGGATAGTCGGAGCGCGTGGTCAACTCTCGGTACACCGCGATCAAATCCTGCACCTCGCTCACTTTGCACGACAGCACGATGCGGTCGTGCGCCAAACCCAGCTCTTCGGCGCGATTGGCCGAATCCAGCGCGGACACGATCAGCGCTTCGCGCGTCACTTCGGCCACATCTTTGGGCTGCGCCAGCTTGGCGTTTTCGTCCATCAGGCGCACGACCAAATCCTGATCGAGGCTGCCCCAGTTGACGCCGATGCGCACGGGTTTGTCGTATTGCTTGGCCACCGCGATCATCATG
>JBBIJL010000182.1:0-4589 GCA_037446005.1 Gallionellaceae bacterium
CGTCACCGCGCTGTTCATGCTGCCCGGCTTGGTGATGACGCTGCTGGTAAAAGAGCCGCACCGCGCCACGCCGCCCAAGACTTTGCGCGCCGCCGTGGTCGAGCCCTTCCACGAATTCATCACGCGCGAAGGCTGGAACAGCGCGCTGCTGATTTTGGCTTTCCTGTTTTTCTACAAACTCGGCGACAGTATGTGCACCGCGCTGGCCACGCCGTTCTACATGGACATGGGCTACAGCAAAACCCAGATCGGCCTGATCGCCAAAAACGCCGGACTGTGGCCCGCCGTGATCGGCGGCCTGCTCGGCGGATTGTGGATGGTGAAAATCGGCATCAACCGCGCGCTGTGGTTGTTCGGCGTGGTGCAGTTGGTATCCATTTTCGGTTTCGCCTGGCTGGCCTCCATCGGCCATCACGACGCAATCGACGGCATCGCCCTCGCGCAACTCGCCTTCGTCATCGGCCTTGAAGCCTTGGGCGTGGGGCTGGGCACCGCCGCCTTCGTCGCCTTCATCGCCCGCAGCACCCATCCCGCCTACACCGCCACCCAGTTCGCCCTATTCACCAGCCTCGCCGCCATGCCGCGCACCTTCGCCAACGCGGCGACGGGGTGGTTAATTGAGGCGTTGGGATGGACGGGATTTTTCCTGCTGTGCGCGGTGTTGGCGGTACCGGGGATGGTGCTGCTATTGAAGGTTGCTCCGTGGGGTGAAGTCAAAGAATCAGAAGCCTAACCAAAAATTCCCGCCTCCTGATTTACTTGGGGGTGGGTATTTTTTGTTTTTTTGATTTTCACTGTTCAACTGATACTGCAAAAATTTCAACGCTATCCATCAAGTCGATTCCTACAACCCCAGTCACTGTAACGTTGCACGGGGTCATAATGTCAGCACATTTCTGTAATATTTTCTTTCGCTGCTCACGAGAAACACGAGATGTATCAACTGCAATGGAATTCATGCCTCCTTCTCCTTTGCTTATCATGAACATGTCCGCCATCAACGTCCCCTGCGCCTTCACTTTTACCGTTTTCCCTACTAGGGATTTAGCATCCAGCGGATACCGCTACTTGCGGTACGCCTATAGCAATCAGCATTCCTAAAATCACTGTTAATTTCTTCATACATACCTCATTCAAGGATGATTGATTGCAATGGCCATCAATTTCCAAAAATGGCTTTGGCAACGAAGAACAGCCACAACACAGTGAGTATTATTTTCGAAGTCTTACTCATGGTTTTTAACTCGCCTTTTTGCTGGTGATAAATTTCGCCAGTGAATGCGATAACGATGAAAGCTGGGGCGAATACCAACCAAAGCAAAATTGATCCCCAATTTTTCCGAAACCAAGGCACTTGGTCATAAGAGGTTATTGCCACCGCTTTGCTTGCAACTACTTGTGGCGCGCCACATGACGGACATGTCTGCGCAGACTCATGTATTTCTTTTCCACAACCACGACAATGAACCATAGCCATACCATTTCTCCCTCTAGTTATAAAAACTCATCTTCAAATACAAGCTTGCCCACGCCAACGAACACAGTGTATTTAACCCAATAAAGAGGTACATGTACCGTGGCTTGATGCGCATCATATCGGAATGATGGCGGCATGCCAAATCTCTCCAGAAATCGTCAAGACCCCTTGCTAATTGCACTTGGAGAAGCGATTAGGCGCACTCGTTTATCGAAAGATATTTCTCAGGAAAAATTGGCATTACTAGCCGAAGTAGATCGCAGTTACGTGGGGCGCGTTGAGCGAGGAGATAACAATGTTGCAGTTCTTACGCTGGCAAGACTAGCGCGCGCACTGGATATTTCTATTGAACAATTGATGCATGAGGCCGATTTGTAGCGCCATACGCTGCGCTTATTGCCCCGATCAGCGCCATCAACATATCCGACTGCGTATCCCACGCATAACCCTGTGTGCCGAGGAAGGCATCTGCGCTTTGGCCCATCATCTCTGCCGCCGCCCATTCGATGAGTTCGTAGCTGGTACTCAGCGTGAGTCCGCTTGAAACCACTTGCGTTACTTCCTTGACCTCACAGGCTTTGCACGTATATAGTTAATGTATAGAGCATCATTTGGAGGCCATCATGTCCATCAGTACTGTATTTACCAACAACCGCACACAGGCAGTTCGTCTGCCCGCTGAAATGCGTTTTCCTGATTCAGTCAAAAAAGTCGAGGTACGTAGCAAGGGGCAGGAGCGGATCATTTCACCCGCCACTTCTTCTTGGGATAGTTTTTTTCTAGGGGCAACCACGCCGACCCCGGATTTTATGTCTGAACGTGCAAGCCAATCTCAACCTGAGCGCGACTGCCTGTAAGCGCGGCCATGTTGAAATATCTGCTCGATACCAACATCGTCATTTATGTGATCAAGCAGCGTCCTTTGGAGGTGCTGGAGATTTTTAATCGGCATCAGGGGCGCATGGCGATCTCATCTATCACTTTGGCAGAATTGGTTCACGGCGCAGAAAAGAGCAGCGATGTGTCACGCAACATCTCGGTGGTGGAGGATTTCGTGAGTCGTTTGGCGGTGCTTGCCTATGATGATAAAGCGGCGTGGCAGTATGGAAATATCCGCGCATCGCTTGAGAAAATCGGGCAGCCGATTGGCGTGAATGATTTGCACATCGCCGCCCATGCGCGTGGCAACGGATTAACGTTGGTCACGAATAACCTGCGCGAATTTGAAAAGGTGCCGGGGTTGATGTTAGAGAATTGGGTGGGTGAAAAGGGTCAGCTTCACATTAGCTGACCATCATGCAGCTATCCAGAGGCAATACCACATTGCCTATGCCCAAGCCGCCCCCTATACTTCAAGCATTCCTGTTCACACGGAGTCTGAAATGTCCGCGCTATTAGATCGCATCACGATTAACCCGGCAGTGCGCAGCGGCAAGCCTGTCATTCGCGGCACGCGTATTACCGTCTCCGATATTCTTGAGTACCTCGCCAGCGGAATGTCCGAGGCGGAAATCATCGCGGACTTTCCCGACCTGACACACGAGGATATTTTAGCGACGCTGTCATTTGCGGCTCAGCGGGAACAAAGGCTGTTCTCGACGGTATGAAACTGCTGTTCGATGAGAATCTTTCATTCAGGCTGGTGGCGGCACTTGCGGATATTTATCCCGAATCGACGCATGTGCGGGAGGCGGGGCTGCTGGGGGCAGATGATCTAAATGTTTGGAACTATGCGGCAAAGCATGGTTTTTTGCTAGTCTCAAAAGATACGGATTTTTACGAGCGAAGCCTCGTGTTCGGCGCACCGCCAAAAATAATTTGGCTGCGCATCGGAAACTGCACCGTCAACGATACGATTGCTTTGCTGCGTAGCCAGTACATCGTTATCCGTCATTTCTCCGAAGATTCAACCGCAACTTTCTTACCTCTGACCAAGTAGGGTGGGCACGTCTCCGATCCCCGCAAGGGGGAGGCCGATGGGAGCCCAACGGCTTCGCCGTTATCCATTCGCTCTGCCCACGCGGGCACAATGTTCGCCGACAGCGTGGGCATTAAAACCTGCCCACCCTACGTATTCACATCTCGTAATCCATCAGCAGCGGCGCATGGTCGCTGAAGCGCTGCTCTTTGTAGATGCCCGTCGCCACGGCCTTTGCGGCGATGCCCGGTGTGGCGATCTGGTAGTCGATGCGCCAACCCACATCTTTCGCCCATGCCTGCCCGCGATTCGACCACCACGTATAGGCTTCCAGTTCGGGATGGAGTTTGCGGAATACGTCGACGAAGCCGACTTCGTTGAACAGTTCGGTGAGCCAGGCGCGCTCTTCCGGCAGGAAGCCGGAGTTCTTTTTGTTGCCCTTCCAGTTACGCAAATCTTTTTCGGTGTGGGCGATGTTCCAGTCGCCGCAGACGATGACATCGCGCCCGCTTTTCATCAGGGCAACCATGTGCGGCATGAAGGCTGCGAGAAATTTAAATTTCACCGCCTGACGTTCTTCGCCGCTGGAGCCGGAGGGCAGGTAGAGCGAGACGACGCTGAGGTTGCCGAACTGCGCTTCGATGTAGCGCCCTTCGGCGTCGAACTCGGGAATGCCTAGGCCGACGATGACGTTATCCGGTTTGGTTTTGCTGTAGATGCCGACGCCGCTGTAGCCTTTCTTTTCGGCGTAATGGAAATAGCCGTGGTAACCCAGCGGGGCGAGCATGTCGGGCGTCATGTCGGATGCTTGGGCTTTAAGTTCCTGCACGCAGAGGATGTCGGTGTTTTGCTGGGCCAGCCATTCCAGCAGGCCTTTGTTGTAAGCGGAGCGGATGCCGTTAAGGTTGAGCGAGATGATGCGCATGTTTCGATTTCCAATTCATCGGTGATACTGCGTTAGCTTCCGCGCGAACTCCTTGTCGTGCCAGATGCACTGCCATCGTCGTTCGCTCGTCGCCGCCTTGTCTCACCTTCGACTTGAAAGTCGAAATAATTGTGAGGCGCGCATTATAATGGCGGCTCTTTTCAATTCGCTCCCCAATCTTCTCATGCACGCTTACCGCCAAGATTTTATCCGCTTCGCCGTCGCGCAAAATGTGTTGCGCTTCGGCGAGTTTCAAACCAAAGCCGGGC
>JBBIJL010000183.1:0-4575 GCA_037446005.1 Gallionellaceae bacterium
GCTGCTGCATGCCTTGGCCGCGCAGGGCAAGCGCGTGGTGGGATTCAAGCCTGTCGCGGCTGGGTGCGACGAGAACGACCACAACGAAGATGCGCTGCAACTGCGCGCGGCCAGCAATGTGCTGGTGGGGTATGGGCAGGTCAATCCCTACTGTTTTGTGCATCCCGTTGCGCCCCACATTGCGGCGCGCAATTCCGGGGTGCGCATCGAGCTGCCGCGCATCCTGACGACTTACCGCGAGTTGGCGGGGCAAGCCGACGAGGTGGTGGTGGAGGGCGCGGGCGGATTTCTGATTCCCTTGAATGAAAAGCAGGATAGTGCCGATCTGGTTAAAGAGCTGGGTTTGCCCGTCATTGTGGTGGTGGGCATACGTCTGGGCTGCCTCAACCATGCTTTGCTGACCATGCGGGTGCTGGCCGATTACCAATTAGAATGCGCGGGCTGGGTGGCGAATGTGCTGGACGCGGAAATGCCTGTGTTGCAGCAGAATATCGACACTTTGCGCGAGCGCATCGCCGCGCCCTTGCTGGGAGTGATTCCGTATCAGGCGCAGCCGGATGCCAAGGTGGCGGCGACATATTTGCAACTTTCATTACTGGAACAACAAGAAGCGCATGACTGAATTCAGCATCATCGCAGTGCTATTGGTGGGTTTGCTGGGAGGGGTGCACTGTCTCGGCATGTGCGGCAGCATCGTCGGTATCTTTACCGCGCAACTGACGAAGCCCTCACCCGAACCCTCCCCCGCGAGCGGGGGAGGAGCCAACCGTCTTGCCCCTGCCGGGGCAAGGGGACGTCATTCCTTTTCGCGCTGGCCGTTTCACTTGGCCTACAGCGGCGGGCGCATCGCCAGTTATGCGGCGGCGGGAGCACTGGTCGGCGCTGTCGGCCAAACCGGGCTGCTGATGCGCGATGCCGTGCCGGTGCAGCATTTGCTGTTCGCGCTGTCGAGTTTGATGCTCATCGCGCTCGGGCTGTATCTCGCCGGAGTGTGGGGCGCGGTGCGGCGCTTGGAGCAAATGGGCGGCGGCTTGTGGAAGCGTTTGCAGCCCTATACCGCGCGGCTGCTGCCGGTGAATACCGTGCCGCGCGCGCTGGGCTTGGGCGCGCTGTGGGGTTGGTTGCCGTGCGGGCTGGTGTATAGCGTGCTGCTCACGGCATTGGCCAGCGGCAGCGCGGCGCAGGGCGCGCTCATCATGCTGGCGTTCGGGCTGGGTACCTTGCCGAATCTGTTGGCGATCGGTTTGTTCTGGGAAAAAGTAAAAGGCTGGGTGCAGTCGCCCCGCGTGCGTCTGCTGGCGGGCGGGCTGGTGGCGGGCTTCGGCGTGTACGGTTTGCTCAAGGTTGCTTATACATTTGCGCTGCACGGATGGGCGGGGGCGTGTCATGTGGCTGCGTAATCTGGTTTGTTGCTTGGCCGTTCTTGCGCTCGCGGGTTGCGGCGAGGCCAAGTTACCGTCCCCGTTCAAAGCCAGCGATGTCAGCGGGCAGTACGCGCAGGCCGATTTCCATTTGTACGATGCCAGCGGCGCGCCGCGCAGTCTGAAAGATTATCGCGGCAAAGTGGTGGCGATGTTTTTCGGCTATACGCATTGCCCCGATGTATGCCCGACTACGCTGGCCGATATGGCGCAGGTGATGAGATTGCTGGGCAAGGATGCCGACAGGGTGCAGGTGTTGTTTGTGACGCTTGATCCTGAGCGCGATACGCGTGCCATGCTGGCGCAGTATGTTCCCGCATTTAATCCGGATTTCATGGGGCTATCGGGCGACAGCGCCGCGACGGCTCAGGCGGCTCAAGCCTTCGGCGTGATGTATAAAAAGCAGGAAGGCAAAAATGGCGGCTATACTCTGGATCATTCGGCGGGCACCTATCTGATCGCGCCGGACGGCAAGTTTGTGTTGCTGGCGCCCTATCAGCAAAAGCCCGAATTTCTGGTGCAGGATATTAAACTCTTGTTGGCATTGAACCGATGAAAGGCACGGGCATGAAAAGCAATCCTTCATTGCTGGACGAAATTGGATTTCGCATTGACGCGGAGAATTTACCGATCCGCGCCGACCAGATTCGCTCGCGTTTGCATTTCTTCCCCGTCATGGTCGGGAGCCAGTCGCTGATTGAGCCTCTGCTGGTGGGCTTGTTGTGGAGCCAGGCAGCGCATAGTACTTTGCTGGCATGGCTGGGCGTGCTGTTGCTGATTCACTTAGCGGAGATGGGAGCCTGGTGGAAATACCGTTCGTTCGCGAACACGGTCGAACAGTGCCGGGCGTGGAGTCGGGCCTTCAAGGTATTTGCCGTGGCAGTTGCTGCGATGTGGGCGCTTGCGGTGGTGTGCTTTTTTCCCGCCGATCTGGCCTATCAGGCATTGTTCATTTGCGTGATACTCGGATTGACCGCCGGTGCGGTGACGATGAACCCGCTCTATCCGCCCGCGTTGTATCTGTTTCTTTTCATCATACTGTTGCCGGCAACTTTTCGTGTCGCCTACGAAAATGATGCGGTGCACTGGGTCGTCGCCGCAATGCTGGCTTTGTTCTCCGTTGTGGTTATCAATTCCGGGCGGCAATTGAGCAGGACATTTTTTACCTCCTTGAGCCAGCGTTATGAAAAGCTTTCCTTGGTGGAGCAATTGACGCGGGAAAAATCCCGCGCCGAAGCGGCCAGCCGCGAGAAATCGCGCTTTCTGGCGACAGCCAGCCACGACCTGCGCCAACCTTTGCAGGCGCTGATGCTGTTCAGCGCCGCGCTGGAGGATCAGGAGCTGGACAAAGACACCAAACACTTGGCCGGGCAGATCGGCAAGTCGGTGAATGCGCTGGTGGAAATGTTCGACGAGCTGCTGGACGTTTCGCGGCTGGAGGCGGGAATCGTGGAGGCGCGCTGGCAAAATTTCGAGTTGCAGCCGCTGCTGGACCGCTTGTATGTGGACTTGGCACCGCTTGCGCAAGCCAAAGGGTTGGGCTTCGATATGTCCAGCAGCGAGGGGGTGGTTTATAGCGATCCGTTTTTGCTGGATCGCATTTTGCGCAACCTGATTTCCAACGCCATCCGCTATACCGACCGGGGCGCGGTGAGCATCCGTTGCATGCCCGATGCGGAAGGGTTCCGCTTCACTGTCACCGATACCGGCATCGGCATCAGTCCCGAGGCGCTGCCGCACATTTTTGAAGAGTATTACCAGGTGGACAATCAGCACCGCGACCGGCGCAAGGGGTTGGGGCTCGGTCTGGCCATCGTGCGTCGCGTGGAGGACTTGCTGGGATGCAAGGTGGCGGTGAACTCGGAACCGGGGAAGGGCTCCGAGTTCAGTTTTTCCGTGCCGCGCGGCAAAGCCGAACAGTTGGCGCAACCCTTTGTCATCACCTATTCCCGCTATGACCTGCGCGGTGCGGCGGTGGCCTTGGTGGAAGACGATCCAGACATCCGCCAGATGATCGCGGGATTGATGGAGGACTGGGGCTGCCGCGTGTTCGAGGGGGAACGTGCCGAAGATGTGCTGCGCAAGCTGGATGCTGCCAGACAGCGTCCCGATCTGCTGGTATGCGATTACCGTTTGCCGCTCGGGATGACGGCGGTTCAGGTGATCGCGCGCGTGCGCGAGCTGTGGGGCGACGGTGTGCCCTCGCTGGTATTGACGGGCGACACGGCTCCCGGAGTGTTGCAGGATATTCATGCCAGCGGGGCGATATTGCTGCATAAACCGATCGCGCCGACGCGTTTGCGCACCATGATGTACTTCGCTCTGCATGGAGAAAGTTGAGCGGCTCTGCGGTGGTGGTATGATTGCGAGCCAAAAATGGGGGGAGGCATGAAAATAAAGGTCTTGATGGTCGATGACCATGCGTTGTTTCGCGACGGGATGCGCTATGTATTGCAGCAACTCGCCGACGAAGTTGAAGTGATCGACTCGGGCAATTTTGCCGATGGCATGCAGCAGGCAGCCAATCATCCCGATCTGGACCTAGCGCTGTTGGATCTGAATATGCCGGGCAGCGAAGGGGTGAAATCCATTCAGGTTTTTCATGAAAGCAATCCCAGCATTCCGTTGGTGGTTGTGTCCGGTTCCGACCAGCGCGACGACATCGAAAAAGTGATGGAGTGCGGTGCGATGGGATTTATCTCCAAAATGTCGTCGAGCAAGATGATGCTGTCCGCCTTGCGCATGGTGATGGACGGCGGCGTTTACCTGCCCCCGCAGTTGTTGCAGCAGGCGATGGCGGGCATGGATCAGGGGCATGCGGTGGATAAACGTACCGATCGCCCGAACAAGAACGGCCTGACCTCGCGCCAGATGCAAACCCTGCAACTGCTTGCTGAAGGCCTGTCGAATAAAGAAATTTCTTTAAGAATGAATCTGGCCGAGGGGACGGTCAAGATTCATACCGCCGCCGTGTATCAAGCGCTGCGGGTGAGTTCCCGTCTGGAAGCGGTAAGCGCCGCCAGACGTTTGGGTTTCCTTCCCCCGCAGGAATCGGATGCCGATGGCCCAGCCGTCCACTAGCGCTTTGCAACCCCTGACTGAAAAATTGCTCGGCCTGTTGCGCGAATCGCGCTGGCTGTTGCTGGTATCTGCC
>JBBIJL010000184.1:0-4524 GCA_037446005.1 Gallionellaceae bacterium
CAATCCCGATGGCAGCGAGAACGGCCTGATTACCGGCTATTACGAACCCCTGCTCAAAGGCAGCCGCCAGATGAGCGAGCGTTTCCGTTACCCGCTTTACGGTGCGCCGGACGATCTGCTCGAAATCGACCTCGGCGATGTCTATCCGCAATTCAAGGGAATGCGCCTGCGCGGACGACTACAGGGCAAAAAGGTGCTTCCCTATTACAACCGTGCCGAGATCGACGCGGGCGTTTCGATGCTGAAAGGGCGCGAGTTGTTTTGGGTGGAGAACGCGGTTGACCTGTTCTTCTTGCAAATCCAGGGCTCGGGGCGCATCGAGCTGGAAGACGGCAGACGCGTGAAGATCGGTTATGCCGAGCAGAACGGGCATCCCTACATTTCCATCGGCAGAAAATTGATCGACATGGGCGAGCTCAAGCCGGAAGAGGCTTCCATGCAGGGCATCAAGAACTGGGCGGAAAAAAATCCCGACCGGCTGACCGCGCTGTTGGGACAAAATCCCAGCTACGTTTTTTTCCGCGAATTGCCGGACACGCTGTCCGCTCCGCTGGGCGCGCTGGGTGTGCCGCTCACCAACGAGTACAGCATCGCTGTTGATCCGCGTACCGTGCCGCTGGGCGTGCCGGTATTTCTTGCCACCACCCTACCGAATACTGCCGTGCCGCTCAACCGCCTGATGTATGCGCAGGATACCGGCGGCGCCATTCGCGGTGCGGTGCGTGCCGATTTCTTCTGGGGCTTCGGCGAATTGGCGGCGCTGCAAGCGGGACGCATGAAACAGTCGGGACGCATGTGGGTGCTGTTTCCGCGCGGCGCAGAACCAACCTTGAACTGAGTCTGCTTGATGAAAAAAACAGAAGACATACAGGACAACAGCAAGCTCCGCATCGACAAATGGCTGTGGGCGGCGCGCTTTTTCAAGACGCGCTCACTGGCCATAGATGCCATCGAGTGCGGCAAGGTGCTGGTGAACGAAACGCGTGTGAAGCCCGCCAAGGCGATCGGGCCGGGCGACATATTGAGCGTGCGCCAAGGGCCTTATTTGTATGAAGTTGAAGTGCTCGGTCTGTCGGAAAAACGCGGCTCCGCGCCGCAGGCACAAAAGTTGTACCGCGAAACGGAAGCGGGGCGAATCAAACGTGAAGCCCTGGCGGAAGAGATCAGAGCACAACCCAAGCCTTCCGATCTCAAAGGCCGCCCGACCAAGCGCGACCGGCGCGAGATCGAGCGGTTTAAAACCGGGGCATGGTGATGCTGCGCTTAGGCGGAGATGTTTTTTAACTCGGACGGCCTGCCGAACAGCCAGCCTTGACCGAAGTTGCATCCGAGCTCGAGAAGTTTGGTACGCACATCTTCGGTCTCAATGCCTTCAGCTACCACGTCCATGCCCAGGGAGTGAGCAAGCTGAATCGAGGAGCTGACAATCTCCCTGCTGTGCGCCGACGTGATCATCGTGCTGGTGAACGAGCGGTCGACTTTCATGGTGCCGATGGGATAGCGGTTCAAGGTTTCCAGCGATGAGTGCCCGGTGCCGAAGTCGTCGATGGCCAGTGTGCTGCCGAGTTCCGTCAATTGATTGAGCAGTTTGAGTGCGACATCCGGTTTGTTAATGATGACGGTCTCAGTGAGTTCCAGCTTCAATTCCGTTGGAGGCATGCGGTAACGGGTGATGATGGATTTGACGTCTTCAACGAAACTATCGCCGGTAAGTTGCGAGGGCGACATGTTGACGCTGACGAACGGCAGGGCGAAGTTCGTCGATTTGCGCAGGGTGGGCCAGTCGCGGCAGGCGCGTTCCAGCGTCCATAGTCCGACTTCGCGGATTTGCCCGGTCTGTTCCGCCAGCCACAGGAAGTCGAGCGGCGACACCAATCCCTGTGTCGGATGACGCCAGCGGATCAGGGCTTCGTAACCTGCCACGCGACCGGTGGACAATGCGCAGATGGGTTGGTAATACAGTTCGAATTCGTCCCGGACCAAAGCACGCCCGATGTCGTTGGCCATGGTCAGTTTCTGCGTGGCTTCGCCGCGAATAATATTGCGCTTGCTGGTGATTTCCGCCTGATCCAGTTGTTGCGCGGCCGATTGCGGTTGTGCGGTGCCGCGTTTACTGCGGTAGCGCTCCAGAATGACCAGCAGCAAATGGCGCACGATGGGGTCGGTCTTATCCAGTAGCTCGTTCACCAGTTCGCGCTGGATGGTGATGAGTATGGCTTTTTCCAGTGCTTTTGCGGTTGCAGTGCGTGGCTGATGATCGATCAGCGCCACTTCGCCGAATAGCTCGCTTTTGCCGATTTGATTAACTCTCTGCTCCTGACCGTTAACGGTCACGATGATTTCGACGATGCCGTCTTCAATCAAATAAGCGCAGTCCCCCGCGTCTCCTTCTTTGAAGATGATTTCGCCTACGCTATAAATTTCACGATTGAGATTGTTCAACATGATTTACCCCCGGTTGCCCTGCCTTGATACGGAGCGAAGCTTGCCAGCATTCCACGAAAAAGCAATATGAAAATCGGCCTATGTATTTTTTGCGGCGGGCAGGTTAACGACAAGAGCTACTCCCAACAGGCTTTGTATCAAATAGAGAATGCTGGCCAAACCGTGTAACGTCTTGAATTGTCCGGCCAGAGCACTTTGCATGACATCCAGCGGGAATACTTGAGACTTCAGGTCGGCCATGACGGGTTGAATTGCGAATTGACCGACGAGCAGCAAAGCCAGCATGGCGATGGTCAGCAGAAAATTCTTTTGTTTCCACACCATCTGCCCGAATTGATGGAGCTGGTACGTCAACAAATACAGCGCGCAGACTATGCCGACGAAGGCCATGCCGGTGAACATTCTGCCGGCCAACAGCCCGGCCAGTTGCCGGTCGGTCAAAGTCTGAAACAGCACCGGCACGGCCAGATAACCGGTAACCCACATTCCGCCGACCCAGAGCGTTGCGCTCAGGACGGCAAGGTGACGGGGCAAGTCGCGCACGCTCACTTGTTGCTGTCCAGCGCCTTTTCCAATTCGGCGGCAGGCATGTAGCCGGGGTTGATTACGCCGTTGGCGAAGACCAGTGCCGGCGTCCCGTTTACCTTGAGCTTCCTGCCCAACTCCATCATCTTGGCGATGGGAGCGTCGCATTTGCCCGCAGCGGGTTGCACCCCGCTCAGCATCAAATTATCCCAAGCTTTGACCTTGTCCTGACTGCACCATATCGCCCGCACTTTTTCGGCGGAGCCGTCAAAGATGGGATAGAGAAACAGGTATAGCGTAACGTCGCTCACATTCTGCAACTCATGCTCCAGTTTCTTGCAGTAACCGCAATTCGGGTCGGTGAAATAAGCCATTTTGCGGCTACCGTTGCCCTTTACTTTTTTCACCGCAAGCTCGAATGGCAGCTTGCCGAACTCGATGGCGAACAACTGGCGCGCACGCGCTTCCGTGATGTTGCGGCGTGATTTCAAGTCGAACAGGCTGCCATCGATCAGGTACTGCCCGCTTTCGTCGGAATAGAAAATATGGTCTTGCGCCACTACTTCATACAGGCCCACGATGGGCGATTTGTTGACCTGCGTAATGTCACCCAGCGTTTTCCCCAAAACGTCCTTGAGTTTCGCGGAGACCTCGGTCTCGGCAGCATGTGCCATAGAAATCGAGAGCAGTAACAGCAGAAATATTCTGAACATTGATGCGTCCTTAGTGATGGGTTAATTGAGTGCGTGGCGCGCCAGCAGCTTTTTCAGCGGCGTGAAGCGGTCGGTAGCGGCAAGGCCGAAATTGCGCAGTGTGCGCATGAACGGATTCGCGTTGACGAACAAATGCTTCAACGCGTCGGTGGTGAGCTGCATGGAAAGGATGTCTTCGCGCCGTGCCGTTTCATAGCGGCGCAGCAAGTGCAGCTCGCCGCAGTCCTGCTGCGCGCTGCATTGCAGCAACACTTCGGCCAGTTTTCGCGCATCGCGAAAGCCGAGGTTTACGCCTTGCCCCGCCAGCGGATGCACGTTGTGCGCGGCATCGCCGACCAGTGCCAGACGCGGCTTGGTGATATGCGCCAGATTCAGCACGCGCAAGGCGAAAGCCGAGGGTGGTGTAATCACCTGCAAATCGCCCAGCGCGTGGTGCGAGGCGGCGGCCACCTGCGCGCACAACTCTTCGTGCGGCAACGCCAGCAGTTCGGCCGACTTTTCAGGGCTGACCGACCACACGATAGAAACGCGCTTGCCCGGCAGCGGTAGCAGGGCGAGGATGCCGTCCGGCTGGAACCATTGGTGGGCAATGCCGTGATGGGCTTTACCGGTGCTGAAGTTGGCGACGACGCCATGCTGGTGGTAGGGAGTGGGCACTTCCGGCATCACCGCCTGATGGCGCACCCAGGAGTCGCGTCCGTCCGCGCCGACGATCAACTTGGCTTTGATCTCGCGCCCATCCTGCAACTTGAGGTGTGCCGCATCGGCGTGCCAAGTCAGCTCGGCACAACGTGCGGGATTGAGCAGGGCCAGGTTATCTTGTTGCAGCAGGCCATCCCAC
>JBBIJL010000185.1:0-4493 GCA_037446005.1 Gallionellaceae bacterium
TCCCTATATCGTGCTCACCGGCAGCCCGTCGCCGCGCCTGACTTACTATCGCGGCGCGACCGACAAGCGCCATCAATACTTCGGCCCCTATCCCAACGCACAGGCGGCGAAGGAAAGTATCAACTTGCTGCAAAAGGTGTTCAAGCTGCGCACCTGCGAAGAGGGGGTATTCAACAACCGCACGCGGCCTTGTTTGCTTCATCAGATCCACCGTTGCAGCGCTCCGTGCGTCGGCCTGATTAGCCCGGAGGATTACGCCACCGACGTGCGCAACGCCGGGTTGTTGTTGCAGGGGAAATTTGACGAGGTGGAGAAGCGTTTGCGTACGGCGATGGAGCAAGCGGCGGAAGTTATGCAATACGAACATGCCGCAGCGCTACGCGACCAGTTGCAAGCATTGCACACGGTGCAGCAGAAGCAGTTCGTGGAAAGCGGGCGCGATACCGATGCCGACATCGTTGCGGTAGTCGAGGCGGAAGGCGCTCTATGCCTGAATCTGGCGGTAGTGCGCGGCGGGCGCCACTTGGGCGACAAGCCGTTTTTTCCGCAGAACGTGCAGGGACAAGACAGCGGCGAAGTGCTGGAGGCATTTCTGGCGCAGCATTATCTGGAGCGCAGCGTGCCCCCCTTGATCGTTACCAGCATCGAAGTGGCTGACGAGGCGCTGGAACAGTTGTTGACCGAGCAGGCCGGGCACAAAGTGCAGATACGCCATGCAGTGACGGGAGAGCGGAGGCAATGGCTGGAAATGGCGCAATCCAATGCACTGCTGGCGTTGCGCCAGCAAGCCGGATTGCAAGCTGGGCAGACGTTGCGTTTGGATGCTTTGCGCACAACCCTGGCTTTGCCCGAACTGAAACGTATCGAATGTTTCGACATCAGTCACACCATGGGCGAGGCAACGGTAGCATCGTGCGTGGTATATGACGACTTATCCATCCGTCCGCAGGAATATCGGCGCTACAACATCAGCGGCATCACTCCCGGCGACGACTATGCGGCCATGCGCCAAGCTCTGCTGCGGCGCTACCAAAAGTTGCAAGCAGGCGAGGGCAAGCGCCCCGATTTGATCCTGATTGACGGCGGCGCGGGGCAGCTCGGCATGGCGGTGGAGGTGATGATGGAACTCGGGCTCGACATCGCTCTGGTCGGTGTCGCCAAAGGCGTTGAACGCAAAGCGGGAATGGAACAATTAATACGACCCGGTGTGGAAAAGTCGTTACAATTGCCGTCGGACAGTCCGGCCCTGCATTTAATTCAGCAAGTACGTGATGAAGCGCACCGCTTTGCCATCAGCGGTCACCGTGCCAGACGCGGAAAAGCGCGCACCACTTCATCGCTGGAGGATATTGAGGGCGTGGGCGATAAGCGCCGCCGCAATCTGTTAACCCACTTCGGTGGACTGAAGGGCGTACAACAAGCCAGCGTAGAAGAACTGGCGCGAGTGGAGGGGATAAGTCCGACGCTCGCAGAAAAAATTTACCAGCACTTACATTAACGATGCCACTCAATATACCGAATCTCCTGACCTGGTTCAGAATCCTGATGATTCCCGTTTTCGTCGGCGTGTTCTATCTGTCGAACGAAACACTTAGTTGGCACAACAAACACCTGGTTGCCACGTTTATATTTGCAGCGGCTTCGATTACCGACTGGCTTGACGGGTATCTGGCACGAACGCTCAATCAAACATCGGCGTTTGGTGCATTCCTGGATCCGGTGGCGGACAAACTCATGGTGACCGCCGCGCTCATCGTCTTGGTCAAACTCGGTTACGTGGATGCCATCATCTCGTTCATCATCATCGGACGAGAAATCGCGATTTCAGCGCTGCGCGAATGGATGGCGCAACTGGGGAGCAGTAAGAGTATTGCCGTTTCAATGATCGGAAAAGTTAAAACCACCTTCCAAATGATTGCGATCCTGCTCTTGTTATACCACGAGCCCGTGCTGAATTTTTCTACTGATCGATTGGGAACATTGCTCATTTACCTTGCCGCATTACTCACCTTATGGTCGATGGTGTATTACCTGATGCTGGCAATGCCGCAAATCTCGAAAAAAACACGTGAATGAAATTGATTTTTTGTCGCGCGGTCTGTATAGTGCCGCGTCTTCGGGGTGTAGCGTAGCCTGGTAGCGCGCCTGCTTTGGGAGCAGGATGTCGGGAGTTCGAATCTCTCCACCCCGACCAGGTTTGTTGTAGATAGTCTCATTGGTTACCGAAAAGAATTGTGCCCGTAGCTCAACCGGATAGAGCACCAGCCTTCTAAGCTGGGGGTTACAGGTTCGATTCCTGTCGGGCACGCCAATCTCTCACCAGTTCAATGGTGGCTGTAGCTCAGTTGGTAGAGCCCTGGATTGTGATTCCAGTTGTCGACGGTTCGAGCCCGTTCAGCCACCCCATTCACGGTTAAATTTAGGCACTGATGTTGTGTCAGTTTTTCCTGTATCAATTCAATCCTGTTAATGCTGAATAGCTCCCTTTGATGAGGGCAGGCTTTGTCCTGCGCCCAAATCCCATTAATCCAAATATCAGATTCCAGCCCGATAAGCATTCGCCGCTCAAAAGCGCTTCAAAATTTTTGAGCGGCTGTGAAGCTATTTTCGGTTTGTCTGTAGGGAAATCCCTACCTCCTTCTGTATTGCTGATAGTTAAACCCAGAAAATTTTGTGATACTTATGACAATAACTAAAAAAAGTAAAAAGGAGGGTAAGGACTTTGTCCAAACGATCCCTGCCAGATTAAATGCAAAGAAGACCTTTAATCTGACGGAATACTTCAAAGGGGCTGTATGCAATATCGCTTTATTGAACTGCTGTTGAAGTTGCTGCTCTGCGGTTGGCTTGTTACCAGCACATTTGCATTGGCACAGCAAGTAGCCGTTGCTTCCGGCGTAGCCACCTACGACGCATCACAAAGCCTTCCTGCCGTCGTGGTAGTCGGCAAACGCGCCAGCTTGGCTTCCGCGCAGGAAATCAAACAAGAGAAAATCGAGATCGTCGATTCGGTGGTGGCCGACGATATCAACAAGCTGCCCGATTTCAATGTTACCGATGCGTTGTCCCGCGTGACGGGCGTGCAGATTTTGCGTGACCGGGGAGAGGGCTCCGGTGTCGCGATTCGCGGTCTCACCCAGATGGAAACCACGCTGAACGGGCGCGAGGTATTTACCGCGGGAACAGGGCGTACGCTCGACTTTGCCGATTTACCTTCCGAAATGGTGTCGGGTATTGATGTCTACAAAACGTCTTCTGCGAAGCACATCGAAGGCGGCATCGGCGGCACGGTCGATTTGCGCACGCGCCGCCCGTTCGATTTTGCCGGCAACGAGCTGAGCGGTTCGGTGCGTGCGATTTACGGCGAACTGGTGCAGATGAGCGCGCTGCAATACTCCGTGCTAACCAGCAATCGCTGGCAGACCGCAACTCACGGTGCGTTTGGCGCGCTGGTGAATGCGTCCTATCAAAAACGCGCATGGCGCGAGGATCAAAAAAGTGCCGGAGCGCCAACCGCGCGCAGCAATATCATCAGCGGGCAAACGGTGGTCGCCCCCAATGGCATTTCGGAATCGACCAGCGTTGGTCAGCGCGAACGGAAAGCGGCCAGTGTAGTACTGGAGTGGGCGCCGCAGGACAATCTGAAAATGTATGCCGAAGGCAATTACGCGGAATTTCTGACCACGCAGGACACCTATCAGATTTATGGCAATGCACCGGCCACTTTTCTGGCGGGAAGCCCGGCGCTGTTTGCCGGCAGCAACGATGTGCAAAGCATCGTTTGGACCAATGCAACGCTCACCACGGTGGGGGCAGCGCGCGATACTCAGGACAAGACCACGCAGCTTGCCCTTGGCGGAACATGGAGCGATGCAGCGCTGACGCTGAAGAGCGATATCAGCTACACCAAGAGTCACAACAATCTTTTTTATTCCACGATTACCTTGACCGGCACTGCGACCACGCTGGCGCAGGATTTGTCCTCAGGCGTGCCAACGTCCGCTATCGGGGGAACAAATCTGACCAGTTTGGCCGGCTTTACTTCGGCGGGCATGTGGTATGCCTCGCGGCCATTCGACGGTGATTTGCGCGCCGCCCGGCTGGATGGCGAATATCAGCTTTCCGGCAGCGTGTTCGAAACACTCTTGGCCGGTGTACGGGTCGCCCGGCGGCATGCAAGCGATGCGCCCGGACAACTCGTCAGTTATCCGACCGCCCCCGCAGTGGGCAATGCCTCGGGGCTAATCATCGGCAATCCTTATGCAGACTACATCGTGGGCAATCCTGCTGCGGCGCGCGATGTCGCCGGCGCGCGCGCCGCGCTGGGGATCACCGGTGCGATTCCGGCGAGCAACCCCCTAGGCACATGGGATATTGCGGAAGACACCCAGTCCGGCTACGTCATGGTTAAGCTCAAAGCCCATGAATTGCCGCTCGACGGCAATGCCGGAGTGCGCGCGCTACACACGCTGGAAACCGTTGACGGAAATCAG
>JBBIJL010000186.1:0-4484 GCA_037446005.1 Gallionellaceae bacterium
TGCGGTGCAAATGAGTTCCACTTGGTTGCGCGTAGCGGCAACCCCAACTGTAGCTGACTGGAATCTGCACGTCGGTTTTGGTATGGCGAGCGGCAGCAACTACTGCAATGCTAACGGTACCGTTGCAGTGGCAGCTGATGAGTGCGTAACCAAGGGTACTGCTTTGGATCTGCAAGCTCAAGGCAAGATCGTGGGTATGGATACATCCGTGTACGCAACTTACGCCTCGGTGCCAGCTTCTGGTACAACTGCGGGCAGCAAGAATGCTTACAATGGAAAAGCAACTGACGTGACTGCAATCACTGTTGGCGCAGACGTAAGCGTGATTGAACATACGCTGCACGTTGGTGGTGCGTTCCGTATGGCGAATACCGGTATGACTGCAGCACAACAAGCAGCTGGTGCTACTGACAAGGACAATTCCATCACTGGAACAGTTGTCTATGACTTGGTACAAAACGTTGCCTTGCATGTGAATCACAGTATTGCTATGGGTACCGCTTATGATGCAACAGGTACCAATGCTGGTGCGACCGGTGTGGGTGGTTCCGGCAAGCAACTGACCACATTCCTGTTGGAAGCAGCTTGGTAAGTTAAGGCTTGCGTAAGGCGGGCGGAGCATAGCGAAATCCGCCGAACAAAAGTTGAAGCAATATGAACAGGGGAGACTTCGGTCTCCCTTGTTTTTTGTGCGTCAATGGTAAGATTCGGAGTACGGAACTCAGGGGAATATTGTTATGCGTGTACTGATTATTGAAGATAACCGCGATCTGGCGGCCAACATGTTCGACTTTTTGGAAGAAAAAGGGCATGTCGTGGATGCGGCGGGAGACGGGATTACCGGACTGCATCTGGCATTGGTCAATCAATATGATGCGATTGTGCTTGATCTGATGTTGCCGGGAATGGATGGCATCACGCTGTGCCGCAAGCTGCGGGAAGAGGGCGGCAAGAGCACGCCGATTTTGATGATTACCGCACGCGATTCGCTGGAGGACAAGATCATCGGTTTGGAGGCGGGGGCGGATGATTATCTGGTCAAACCTATCGAGTTGCGCGAAGTTGAGTTGCGCTTGCGCGTGTTGCACCGGCGCGGAGGGGAGCCCACGCTGAAGCAAAGGATGCAGGTGGAGGATCTTAGTCTCAATCCGTTTTCATGCCGTGTGCGGCGCGGCGATGAGATCATTGAGCTGCCGCCAATTCCGTACAAAATACTTGAAGTTTTGATGGCGCGTTCGCCCAATGTGGTTAGCCGCGAAGAGGTTGAACATGCCGTGTGGGGTGATGCGCGTCCAGATAGCGACTCGTTGCGGGCACATTTGCACTTGCTGCGGAATCTCATCGACAAACCGTTCGAGCGCAAGCTGTTGCGCACACTGCGTGGTTTCGGCTATCAATTGGTGAACCCGGATGCCCCGGAGCAGTAGTTTACGTTTTCGCGTCGCGCTGGCTTTCGCGGTTTTTGGCGCGCTGTTGAGCATTCTGCTTTCCACCGGCCTATATCTAACCGCGCATGAGCTTGGGCATCGTCTGATGGATGAGACGTTGCGCGCCGAACTGGAGGACTCTGTCGAACGTCATGCCCGCGACTCGATATTCGTGCCTCCCAATACGGTTTCCATCAAGGGGTTTATTCTTGCCGGAACGGAGCCGGGACATTTTGCTCCTCCTGTCGAGATCGGTAAATTGCCGCCGGGGAATTACAGTATTTCAATAGGCGAAATTGATTATCGCGTGCTGATCGCAGATCGTAATGGCTTTCGCTATTTCATGATGTTTGATACAAACAGTCAGCATGAGCGGGAAGCAAAGTTCTTTCGTTTCCTGTTCTATTTCGCTTTGCTTATGACCGCAGTTTCGGCGGGTGGCGGTTTCTGGCTGGCGGCGCGGATTATCACGCCGGTGAGTCGGTTGGCCGAGGAGGTCGGGAAGGCGGAGCCGGGCGATACGAATTTGTCGCTGAAAAAAATGGCGCGCAATGACGAAGTAGGCGAGTTGGCGCGAGCCTTTGATCGTTATCTGCGCCGCATGGAAGAATTCATCGAACGGGAAAATTACTTTACCGCCGATGTGAGTCATGAGTTGCGCACACCTATTTCAATCGTGTTGGGTACGGTCGAACTGCTGGAAACGGATGAAACGCTTTCAATAAAACAAAGAGAGCGAATAGAGCGTATTCGACGCGCCTCGAAGGATATGAGCGACTTGTCCGTAGCGTTGCTGATGCTGGCGCGCGAACGCCTGCCCACTTCCGATGAAGAGTCATGCAACGTTGGCGATGTCGTACGCGCCTGTGTCGAAAAACATCGGCACTTGATTGGAGACCGTCCGATCAATTTGGAGGTTGAGGTTGTTGGCGATCTGCATCTTAATGTGGAGCGCCCATTGCTTGAGATCGTGATTGGAAACCTTCTGCGCAATGCCCTGTTCAACACTCAGGCCGGTAGCATCTCTCTGATACTCGATGCGGAACGCCTTGTCCTTAAAGATACCGGCTTCGGAATGACCGAAGAGGTATTGGCGCGTGTTTTCGAGCGCCATTTCAAGGGGGCTTCGAGTGCGGGGGCGGGCGTCGGTCTGTCGCTGGTACGGCGGATATGCGACCGTTACGGCTGGGCCATCTCTCTTGATAGCCAGGAAGGCCAGGGAACGACGGCCGAACTGCGCTTTTTGCAAAGCACAAGAGTAACCCCTCGTTCCTGATTTTACGCAGCCTCAGCATCCGAATTGCCTGTTGCAAAAAACGCAAATTCACGCCTTTTTGATGTTTCATTGACGCCTCGTTTACGGAGGCGTTGCTAGCATCGCCTCCGTCTTGTGCATGTCGTTCGTTAAGCCCAATCGCACGAGGAAAGCATCTGGTTGGGGAGCTTTGATTTTTTTAAATCTCTGGAGGAGAAACACAATGAAGAAAATCGTACTGTCGCTGGCAGGCGTATTGGCAGCCGCTGCATTCGCACCTGAAGCATCCGCCGTTCCCGTGTTTGCACGTCAAACCGGTATGGCATGTTCCGCTTGTCACTTCCAACACTTTCCTTTGCTGAATGGTTTTGGCCGCGCATTCAAGTCTGCTGGCTATACCATGATGGGCGCGCAAGGCAAGGTTGAAGGCGAGCATCTGGATATTCCTGATCGTCTGAATCTGGGTGTGTTGTCCTCTGCTTACTATCAGCAAGAAAGTGGCGACACTTCCGGTTTGAATGGCAAGAAGTCCGCTTGGGGCGTACCGGCTTCTGGTGGCGAACTGTCGATATTCTACGGCGGCCGCGTTTCCGAATTTGCCGGCTTCCTGTCCGAGTTGGGCTTGGGTGGTGCCGGTGGTGCAGCAGCAACTGGTGCAGCAAAGTTGCCAGTACTGTTCCCAGTGGGTGACGCACGTGTAGGCTTTGTTGCTTACACCGGCGGCCAAGGTGCTGCATACAGCTTCGAATTGCTGAACACCGGCGCGGCTGATACCCACAAGCTGATGGGTAACTCCGGTAACAACAAACAGCACGTTGCCGCTACTTCCGCTGCTTCTTGGCTGGGTGCGCGTACCGATGCAACCGGTTTGAGCGTTGTCGGTGTGAACAACATGGGCTTCGTGGTGGTTGGTAAGTTTGCAGCTGCCGGTCCTGGAACAGGTAATGCCAGCGATCTTCCGCTGACTTATGTTCGCGCTGCCGCAACAATGGACGTTGCTGGCTGGGATACGGGTTTCGGTTTGCAGAACTTTAGCGGCGACCAAACTTCGCTAGGTTTGGGTGCTTCTGTTTATCAGGCAACCATCATTGATGCGCAAGCACAAGGCGAAGTTGCCGGTATGTCTACCGGTCTCTATGCTTCCTACGGCACGGCTCCAGCCAATACCAGCGGCAACAAAATGGCTGCCGGTTGGTCCACACTGGTTAAGGCAAATGGCGCGGGTCAAACCAACATTGCTGCTTCGTCTTTGAACGTGGCTGGTACGTTGGAAGTGATTCCTCATATCGCAACCGTTCAAGCCGGTCTGCGTTTCGCTACCATTGATGACAAGAACGTTGGCGGTAAGTCGCTTACCGACAATGCGATCATGGTCGGCGGTACTTACGAGTTGGCGCAGAACATCGAACTGGGTCTGAACTACACAACCCAGTCCGGTACAGCGTGGGATGCCGTTGCAGCGCCAGTTGGCAAGAACATGGTTACCTTGCTGATGGAAGCGTTGTTCTAATAAATTGCTTGCGTAAGGCGGGATAAGTAGTCCCCGTCAAACAACAGCAATGCAGTGCTAACAAGGGAGACTTCGGTCTCCCTTGTTTTTTGTGCGTGCGGTATCTGCAACAGGTAAAATCTCGCGCCATGAATTCAGCACTTTCTCCCATCGCACAGCGCCGTCTGGCGCGCGTCCAGCAACTCTCCGCTATCGAATATCCCGCCGACCTGCCTGTGGTGGCGCGGCGCGAGGAATTGGCGCAGGCGATTGAAAAACATCAGGTGGTCATCGTCTGCGGCGAGACCGGTTC
>JBBIJL010000187.1:0-4470 GCA_037446005.1 Gallionellaceae bacterium
GCACCGAACTCGCCCATGGCACGGGCGTTACACAGGATCACGCCGTACAGCAGCCCCCACTTGATGTTGGGCAGCGTCACGCGCCAGAAGGTCTGCCAGCCCGAAGCTCCAAGCGACACGGCGGCCTCTTCTTCCTCTTTGCCCTGCGCCTGCATCAGCGGAATCAACTCGCGCGCCACGAAAGGGAAGGTGACGAAGATGGTCGCCAACACGATGCCCGGTACGGCGAAGATCAGCTTGATGTCGTGCGCCTGCAACCACGATCCGAACCAGCCCTGCGCACCGAACAACAGCACATAGATCAAGCCGGACACCACCGGACTGACCGCGAACGGCAGGTCGATCAGCGTGATCAGCAGGCTTTTGCCCTTGAATTCAAACTTGGCGATCGCCCAAGCCGCTGCGATGCCGAACACCAGATTGGCCGGCACCGCGACGGCGGCGGCGATGAAGGTGAGCTTGATCGCTGACCACGCATCCGGCTCATTGAGCGCCTGCCAATACAACTCCCAGCCTTTGCTCAAGGCTTCGTAGAACACGGCGAACAGCGGCATCCCCAGAAACAGCAGCAAGTAAGTTAGCGCCACGCCGACCAGCAGCAGTGTGACCGGCAGCGATTCCTGCGTGGAAATTTTACGATTGGTTTGCGCGGACATTTAACGGGTCCCTCTTCTTGATGTCCACCATTGCAGCGCATTGATCGCCAGCAACAGTGCGAATGAAATCAGCAGCATCGCCACCGCAATCGCCGTCGCGCCGGCGTAGTCGTATTGCTCCAGCTTGGCGACGATCAGCAGCGGCGAAATTTCCGAGATGTAGGGCATGTTGCCCGCGATGAAAATCACCGAGCCGTATTCGCCGATAGCGCGCGCAAAGGCCAGTGCGAAGCCGGTGAGCAGCGCCGGATAAATCGCGGGGAAAATCACGCGGCGAAAAACATCCCAACGCCCCGCCCCCAGGCTTGCCGCCGCCTCTTCCACTTCCGCCTCGACGTCGGCCAGCACCGGCTGCACCGTGCGCACCACAAAGGGCAAGCCGATGAAAGTCAGTGCGACTACGATGCCCAGCGGGGTGTAGGCCACCTTGATGTCGTGCGCGGCAAAATACTGTCCCAGCCAGCCGTTGGGCGCATACAGCGTTGCCAGGGTGATGCCCGCCACCGCCGTGGGCAACGCGAACGGCAGATCAACAAAGGCATCCACCAGTTTCTTGCCGGGGAAGCGATAACGCACCAACACCCACGCCACGATCAATCCGAAAAAAACATTGATGGTTGCTGCTGCGAAAGAGGCGAGAAAGGTCACGCGCAGTGAAGCCAGCACCCGCTCGCCGGTGACGACATCCCAGAATCCGCTCCAGCCTAGCGTTGCCGTTTTGAAGAACAGCGCGGACAGCGGGATCAGCACGATCAGCGACAGATACAGCAGCGTAAAACCCAGCGCCAGATTGAATCCGGGCAGCACGCTGTGCGCCTTGAATTGAGACATTGCTTATTCCTTTTATTGGATAAGGCGCGCAGTCTATAGACGTAATAGTGCATAGGAAAATAATAAATCCAGAATTGCTTAGCAAATTTTAGAATAAGAGCCGTTTCAGAAGATCAGGTCGAAAGCGCATAGTTTTGCCTTGATGTCCTCAACGAGGCGTGCGCCAAAAAGGTTGATATAGGACGATGCTCGCCAGGTGGGGCTTGGGGTGTGGCATGCCGAAGACCTGCCACATGGTCCGTCACGCGATCAATTGCCAAGCCATGCCGAGTAATCCGCTGCACAGGATGACGGGAATCACGCCGATCTTGAAGCGGAAGATGGCGACGGTTGCGGCAATCGCCATAACGACCATCGGCCATTCCGCTGCTGCCTCGAAGCCGCTCGGCCAGAACACATGGTAGGCGAAGAATAGCGCGAGGCTGGCGATCACCCCGACTACTGCCGCCGTGATGGCGGTGAGCAGTGCGGTGAGTTTGAGGTTGCCGTGGGTGGTCTCGATGAACGGCCCGCCAGCGAAGATGAACACGAAGCTGGGCAGGAAGGTGAAGAAGGTCACAATGGCCGCCGCAACGAAGGCCGAGGCGAACTGTGCATCGGCACCGGATACCTGCTGTACCCAGCCGCCGACGAAACCGACGAAAGTCACCACCATGATGAGCGGGCCGGGCGTAGTCTCGCCCAGCGCCAGCCCGTCTATCATCTGCGTTGCGGTCAGCCAGTGGAAGTGTTCCACCGCACCCTGGTGCACGTAGGGCAGCACAGCGTATGCGCCGCCGAAGGTCAGCAGCGCCGCCTTGGTGAAGAACCAGCCTAGCTGAGTAAAAGTGCTATCCCAACCGTAGCGCGCGATCAGCGCGCCCATCGCCAGCAACCAGATCGCCACGCCGATGGTGGCCACACGCAACAGTCTTGTCCAACTGAACAACGCGTGCGGCGGGGTGGGGGTGTCGTCATCAATGAGTGCCGCGCCGAAATCCTTTTGTGCCGCACCGTGTCCGCCGCCCGTTTTGAAATGGGCGGGGGCGTATTTCCCGCCGAAATGGCCGAGCAAGCCTGCCGCCAGAATGATGGCGGGGAACGGTAGTTTGAGTATGAAAATGGCGATGAAGGCCAGCAGTGCAATCGTCCACAGCAATCTGTTCTTCAGTGTGCGAGCGCCAATGCGGTAACAGGCGAACAGCACGATGGCGACCACCGCCGGTTTGATGCCGTACAGCGCCCCGGCCACCGCAGGCACGGAACCGTATGCCAGATACACCCACGCCAGCGCCACGAGAATAAAAAACGACGGCAGCACGAACAGTCCACCCGCGATGATGCCGCCCCAAGTGCGGTGCATCAGCCAGCCGATGTAGGTGGCGAGCTGCTGCGCCTCCGGGCCGGGCAGCACCATGCAGTAATTCAGCGCGTGCAAAAAGCGTTTCTCGGAAATCCAGCGTTTCTTTTCCACCAGGTCGGCGTGCATGATGGCGATCTGTCCGGCGGGGCCGCCGAAACTGATGAAGCCGAGTTTGAGCCAGTAGATGAAAGCCTGTGCCAGAGTCACGGGCACAGGTGCGGTTGAGGGTTGCGATGATTTTATCTTGGTGTCCACGAGCGTTCTCCTTTTGGATATAGGTATCCATCAATGGAGCAGGCCTTGGACGCGTGGCGTCTTGGAGTGTTGCCTTGAAATTCCAGGGGAGGCTGCCGTATCCCCGGTCGAATCAGATGCCGGAGCATTATGCGTAATGCAAAAGCTGCTAGCAAGAACTCATATCGAAAATCGGGCAGATGCGAATGGCAAAAATAATACTTGTCCGGTACATTGCCTGCCATTTGGCAGGCTGAAGTTTGAAAAGGAGGCAATATGAGGATACTTCACACGATGTTGCGGGTCGGCGACTTGGAGCGCTCGATTGCTTTTTATACTGACGTACTCGGCATGAAAGAAATTCGCCGCAACGAATATCCTGAGGGCAAATTCACGCTGGCATTCCTCGGCTATCAATCAGAAGCCGAAAGTGCCGTGTTGGAGCTGACCTATAACTGGGGTGTAGATAAATACGAACTAGGCACTGCTTATGGTCATATCGCCATCGAGGTGGACAGCGCGGCGGCAGCCTGTGAACGGGTGAAAAGCAAAGGCGGGGTGGTCGTGAAAGAGCCGGGATCATTGCGCCCCGGTTCAAGACCCATCGCATTCGTCAAAGACCCGGATGGATATTTTATCGAGTTCATCCAGAAGGCTTAATGATCGCCAGAGTGCTGGTTGCGAGTAAATGGCACCAGTTGGAAATTGATTTATCGCACTATTAAGCGTACTATTTGACGCACTTAAAATAGTTACATAAGGAATAGCCATGTCCAACCTGACCGCCAACGACCTCAAAACCAAAGGTATCGCCGCCATCGAAGCGGTGCTGGCAGATCGCCCGGAAGCCATCGTCTCGGTGCGTGGCAAAGATCGCTTCGTAGTGATGGACATCGCGCAATACCACTACCTGCGCGAATGCGAACTGGAAGCGGCACTGGCCGAAACGCGTGCCGATGTTGCTGCCGGACACTACGTGAAGGAATCTGCAGCGGAACACGTTAAACGCGTGAAGAAATCCGCCGCATGAGCTACCAGCTCATCTTCACCGCGCAATACGAAAAACGCGCCGCGCGTTTTCTCAAGCGCCATCCCGAGCTGGAAAAGCAATACCTCAAAACACTGCAACTGCTGGAACTGAACCCGCACCACCCCTCGCTACGCCTGCACGCCCTGAGCGGCAGACTGCAAGGGCTGCACTCGGTCTCCATCAACCTTTCTTACCGCATCACGTTAGAGTTGCTGATACACGATGAAGAGATCATCCCGGTGAATGTGGGGGATCATGATGGGGTGTATTAAAAAGCCCCGACAACTCTGCCGGGGCTTTGGCTAACGACTACCTGCTAACGTCTAACGACTGCCGTTACCTCCGCGCCAACTGTTTCACCACCCCCACCAAGCGAT
>JBBIJL010000188.1:0-4457 GCA_037446005.1 Gallionellaceae bacterium
ATCGTGGGCATACTTCAGAGTCTGGCGATTGCTGTAGCCGAAAATCTCCACGCTCAACAGCCCGACCACCGAGGCGACGCGGTAGCAATACAGTTGCAGCGATTTGAAATCCTGATAGCGCGGCTGATCCAAATCCATCTCCATGCCGTCGATGATTTCCAGCAGCAGCTCCTGCGCCATATTGAATTGCTTGACCACAGTCACCAGCGCGATGGCCACCGGATGCTGCGGTTTTCCGCCGTAAATTTCGGCCACTTGTCCGCGCCACCAGTTGAGCGTGGTACGCGCCACTTGCTCGTCGGAACATTCGTCCACCACATCGTCCACCTCGCGGCAAAAGGCATACTACGCCACGATGGCGCGGCGTTTGTCCGGCGGCAGGAACATGAAGCTGTAGTAAAAACTCGAACCGCTCGCGGCGGCTTTGTCTTGGCAGTATTGGTCTGGATTCATTTTTTGCGTGGCTTGCTTAAAGTGCGAGTGGCTGTTTTCGGTGCGCTAGTTTGCGGCGCGGCATTATCGTGCAGAGCGAGAAAATTGTCGCGGCTCACCACGCGCCGCCCGCTCTTGGCCTCCAGCTCCTTGCGCGCATTGCCCGCCACCGTGCCGCCTTCTTTCGCCGCCTTGCGGTTTGAGACCAAGCCCTGCGCATCCTTGCGCTTGGCAATCTCCGTGGTGCTGGCCTCGCCCAGCATGGTGAAAATCAGCTCCAGATCAGTCATGTGGTCGCGCAGATTGTTGCCGGTCTTCACCTTGTCCAATCCCTTGATGCGCTTGTGCGCGCCGGGTGTGATGCCAAACGTCGCGCGGGCGATTTCGGCGGTGAGGATGGAATACTCGCGGCCCTCCTGCACACCGCGCGCCTTCCATTCATCGGTCAACTCGCCGCGTATCGCAATCGAACGCAGCCGTTTTTCTATCCACGCCTGCGGGTAGCCCTTGGCCTGATACAGCTCGCGCGCCCGCGCACTCGCCAGCTCTGGGTTTTCGATTTCCCGCACCCGCTCATAGCCCACCTGCGCCAGCCAACGTTTGAACGGCTCCGCCTTGGGCGATGGGATGGACTGGATGATGCGGAACAAGCCTTCGGTGTTGGCGCAATCTGTTACGCGCTGTTTGCCATCCGCCGCCTCCAATTTCAACCCGTGACAAAATGTCACGGGTTGCCCGCTTTCCGTATTGAGTCGTTGTTTCAATTTGCGCCAATACGCGCCTGCATCGGCACTTTCAGTCAACACGGCGCAAACATCCACGACCGAAAACCACCACGCATTTTCATGCCACACGCGGCGGATGTTTTTCTCTTGAAACACGACAAGGTGGTTTTTGGATGCTTCACTATTGGTGATAGTTTCACGCATTCTTCAAGCTCCTCAGTTTCTTAGTTACATCCCACGACAATTGTCCAACTCACGCAGCATTGCCTAAATTGGTCAGCAAGCTGCTGATCAATTGCTTGGCTTAATCGTGTTGTTCATTGTTGCCTCGTGCTTGCTTATGTGTGTTTAGAAGGGTGCGGATTTTGCCAGCATGATGAGCCAGTCGTAAGGCCGTAAAACCGGGCGGTGGCGGTACACGTCGTAATCGACGGCCTCGATCTTTTTGAGGATACGCAGGCCCCCTTGGATGATCATGCGCATCTCCAGGCCGATGCGTCCGGTCAAAATGCTGCCCAGCGGTGCGCCTTGCAGCATCAGGGTTCTGGCTCTATCAACCTGAAATTTCATCAGTGCGCGCCAAGCGTCGTCACAGGTTTTTTCAGCTATATTTTTTTCGCTCACGCCGAATTTTTCCATCTCGTCCAGCGGCAAATAAATGCGCGCAATCGCGTCGTCTTTGCTCACGTCTTGCCAAAAATTGATGAGTTGCAGCGCGGTGCAGATGGCATCGGAATAGGCGAGGTTCACCGGTGTGGCTTCTTCATAAAGATGCAGCATCAGCGTGCCCACGGGGTTGGCAGAACGGCGGCAATAGTCGAGGACTTCGCCGTAGTTGGCGTAGCGTTTCTTCACCACATCCTGCGAGAAGGCATCGAGCAGATCGTGAAAGGGTTGCAAGGGCAGGGCGTATTGCGCTATCTGCGTTGCCAGGTGCTGGAATAGCGGCGTGAGCGGTGTTTGAAGTGCGGCAATACGTGCCAGTTCGGCACGAAATTCATCCAAAGCCTGCAAGCGTTGTTGGTCGCTGGCATCGCCCTCATCGGCGATATCGTCGGCCTCGCGCGCGAAGTGATAGATGGCCGCCACCGGCTTGCGCAGCCGGCGCGGCATCAGGATGGAGGCAACAGGGAAGTTCTCGTAGTGCTCTACGGACATGATCGCGCTTGCGTCAGAGTCCGGCCAAATCGTTGCGGTGCAGCATGAACACGAACTGGTCCCCGGCGGTCACGTCCAGCCAGGTGAAGGGCAGCTTGGGGTAGACGGCTTCCAGCACCTCGCGATTGTGACCGATCTCGACGATCAGGATGCCGTTGTCGGTCAGATGCTTGGCGGCCTGTTTCAGGATGACGCGGGTCGCATCCAGACCATCAGCACCGCTGCCCAGCGACATCTCGGGCTCGTGCAGATATTCTGGTGGCAGTTCGGCCACCGATGGTGCATCGACATAAGGCGGGTTGCTGATGATAAGGTCGTATTTCTTGTTGCCCAGCTTGCCATAAAGATCCGACTCGATGAGGTGCACCCGGTCGTCGAGCTGATATTCGCTGACGTTATGTTGCGCGACGTCCAGTGCAGCCGGAGAGAGATCGACCGCGTCCACTTGGGCATTGGGGAACATATGTGCGGCGATGATGGCCAGACAGCCGCTGCCGGTGCATAAGTCCAATACGCTGTTGACCGACTCGGGCTCGGCGATCCACGGGCTCAGACTGTTGCGCAACAGTTCGGCGATGAAGGAGCGCGGCACGATGACGCGTTCATCAACGTAGAAGCTGAACTCGCCCAGATAGGCTTCGTGAGTCAGATAGGCGGCGGGGATGCGTTCTTCCACCCGCCGTTGCAGGATATGGAGGAGTTCGGCACGCTCGCTTTCGGTGAGGCGCGCATCGAGGAAGGGCTCCAAGCGGTCCAGAGGCAGGTGCAGGGTGTGCAACACCAGATAGACCGCTTCGTCATAGGCTTCGCTGCTACCGTGGCCAAAGAACAAGCCGGCTTCATGGAAGCGGCTCACGGCAAAACGCACATAGTCGCGCACTGTGTGCAGGTCTTGCGTCGCCAAGGGGAAATGTCGGTTCATGATGGTGTCCGGTCTTGCTTTTTGGATCGTTTTTGCTTTTTCTGCTGTTCTTCTGCAGGAGCTTCAGCAGTGGCTTCGGGTTTGTTCGAACCGTCGCGATATTTGTGTTTATGGATGTCGTAACGCAGCAGCATGATGAATGCGATCATGATGCCTGAGATCACCAGGATGAAAGTCATCGTTTAACCTACCAGCAGATTGTTCAAAGTGTATTGATACGTCAGTTTCAACGGCTCGATGTCGGCCACGCCCACACACTCGTTGAGCTTGTGTATGGTGGCATTGAGGGGACCGAACTCGATGACCTGTGGGCAGATGTCCGCGATGAAGCGGCCGTCCGAGGTGCCGCCGCTGGTGGACAGCTCGGGCGTGATGCCATAAGCCTTTTCGATCGCCGCACTAATGGCCACGACCAGACTGCCTTTGGCGGTCAGATAGGGTTTGCCGGACAACTCCCACTCCAGATCGTATTCGACCTTGTGCTTATCCAGGATGGCATGCACCTTGTCTTGCAATTGCTGCGCCGTGCTGGCGGTGGAGAAGCGGAAGTTGAACAGGATCTCCGCGGTGCCGGGCACCACGTTGGTCGCGCCCGTGCCGCTGTTCATGTTGGAGATCTGCCAGGAGGTGGGCGGGAAATATTCGTTGCCGTTATCCCAAGTGGTGGTGGCCAATTCCGCGATGGCGGGGGCGACCATATGGATAGGGTTGTTGACCAGATGCGGATAGGCGATATGGCCTTGCACGCCCTTGACGGTCAAGGTGCCGTTGAGGGAACCGCGACGCCCGTTCTTGATCATGTCACCGACTTTTTTATTCGATGTCGGTTCACCCACGATGCAGAAATCGATGCTCTCGCCACGCGCTTGCAAGGCTTCGACCACACGCACCGTGCCGTCGACCGCCACGCCTTCTTCATCGGATGTGATGAGCAGGGCGATCGAGCCGTTGTGCTGTGGATGTTCGGCGATAAAGGCTTCGATGGCGGTGATGAAGGCCGCGATGGAGGTCTTCATGTCCGCCGCGCCGCGCCCATACAACATACCGTCGCGTATGGTCGGTTCGAAAGGCGGGGAGAACCAGGATTCCGGCGGGCCGCTGGGCACCACGTCGGTATGGCCCGCGAACACCACCACCGGACCGCTCGTGCCGCGGCGCGCCCACAGGTTGTCGACATTGCCGTAACGCATGCGTTCTATGCTGAAGCCCATCCGGCCCAG
>JBBIJL010000189.1:0-4436 GCA_037446005.1 Gallionellaceae bacterium
CAAGCCGTTCATGGCCTTGGCCGGTTTGCACTACAAGGAACGCGAGCCGGGCTACACCATCAGCGACCCCGGTTATTACACCTTGCCCGGCAGCCGCCACCAGTACCGCGACTGGAAAAAAGGCGGGCACGGGCGCGTGGACATGTTCAAGTCCATCGTGATTTCCTGCGACACCTACTACTACGGTTTGGCCACCGAAATGGGCATAGACAATATCCACGACTATCTGAGCCAGTTCGGTTTCGGCAAAAAAACCGGCGTGGATATGGAAGGCGAAGTGTCCGGCCTGATCCCGTCGCAAGAATGGAAAATGAAGCGCTACAAACAGCCGTGGTATGCGGGCGATACCGTGTCGGTCGGCATCGGCCAGGGCTATAACCTGGTGACCCCGCTGCAACTGGCCTCGGCCACGGCCACGCTGGCGAACGACGGTGTGGCCTACAAGCCGCACTTCGTCAAACAGGTGCAACGCGCCGCCGGCAGCAAGCCCGACCCGGAACCGCAACCCGTGTTTGATTTGCACATCGACCCAGCGCACATCGACCTGGTGAAGCGCGCCATGGAAGCGGTCACCCAGCCCGGCGGTACGGCGGCTGGCGCCAGCTCCGGCGCGCCTTACCGCATGGCGGGCAAGACCGGCACGGCGCAGGTGGTCAGCATGAAGCAGGGCGAAAAATACGACGCCAGCAAACTGTCCGAATACAACCGCGACCATGCCTGGTTCATCGCCTTCGCGCCGGTGGACAAGCCGCGCATCGCGCTGGCGGTGCTGGCGGAGAACGGCGGCCACGGCGGCTCCACCGCCGCGCCGATAGCGCGCAAAGTGCTGGATTACTACCTGCTCGGTAAACTGCCCAAGCCGCTGGATACGGCGAATGAAAAGGAAGGCTCCGAACATGACTGAGCTGTTTGCCAATGTGCGCATGATGCACAAAAAGGAATTGCAGCGCCGTTTCATGGCGCACCTTGATCCCGTGCTGCTATTGGCGATCGGGCTGCTCATGCTGGTGAGTCTGGTGTTGTTATATAGCGCCAGCGACAGCAACTGGATGCGCGTGCTCGGGCAGCTCATCAACATCCTCGTGGCATTCGCCGCAATGTGGGTGGTGGCCAATATGCCGCTGCATTACCTGATGCGCAGCGCAGTGCCGATTTACGCCTTCGGCATGATCCTGCTGTTGCTGGTGATGACGCCGCTGGGAGTCAACAGCCACGGCGCGACCCGCTGGCTCAACATCGGTGTCGCCACCATCCAGCCTTCCGAACTTATGAAGATCGCCGTGCCGCTGATGATGGCGTGGTATTTCGAAAAGCACGAAGCCGCACTTACGCTGAAAAACTATTTCGTTGCGGCACTCTTGTTGCTGTTGCCGGTGGCATTGATCGCCAAACAGCCCGACCTCGGCACCGCCATCCTGATCGGCGCGAGCGGATTCTATGTGTTGTTCCTCGCGGGTTTGAGCTGGCGCATCATGCTGGGCATGCTGGTGGTTGCCGCGGCCAGTGCGCCGTTCCTGTGGTCGATGCTGCACGACTACCAGCGCCACCGCATCCTCATGCTGCTCGATCCTTCGCAGGATGCTTTGGGCAAGGGCTACCACACTATTCAGGGCATGATCGCGGTCGGCTCGGGCGGCGTGCTGGGCAAGGGCTACCTGAACGGCACGCAAACCCATCTCGACTTCCTGCCGGAACGCACCACCGACTTCATCTTTGCCGTCTATTCGGAAGAGTTCGGCTTCCTCGGCAATCTCATCCTGCTGGGTTTGTACATCTTCGTGATCGGGCGCGGCTTCGTGATTACCGCCAACGCCTCCACCTACTTCACGCGCCTGATGGCGGGCAGCATCACGCTCACCTTCTTCACCTACGCCTTCGTCAACATGGGCATGGTCAGCGGCATCCTGCCCGTGGTCGGCGTGCCGCTGCCGCTGGTGAGCTACGGCGGTACATCCATGCTCACCTTGCTGCTGGGATTTGGTATGCTGATGAGCATTCACACGCACAAGCAATTGGTTAAAACTTAAGGAGTCCGACGATGAACAAGCAGACCGCTTTGCTGCTGCTCGCAACCGCCACGCTGGCCGCGTGCGCTGTTTCACCCAAACAACAAAACGCAAGACCTGCTCCGATCGTCGATCTGGCTTCCGGGCCGAGCGGCAAAACGACCCCGCCGGAAGCGAGCGCGCCCGCTCCGGCCGCTCCCGCGCCGGAATCCGGCAGCGGCGGCTATTTGTCCGGCGACGGCCCCGGCGCCGATGCCCCGGCCAATCTGGACGACATCCCCGATGCCGTGCCGAAAGTCGAGCCGCTGCACCGCTACGCCAACCGGCCCTACACCGCACTGGGCAAAAATTTCACGCCGCTCGAAGCGCCCGGCGATTACAAAGAAACCGGCATTGCTTCCTGGTACGGCAAAAAATTCCACGGCCAGCGCACCTCCATCGGCGAGGTGTACGACATGTACGGCATGACTGCCGCCCACCCCATCCTGCCGATCCCGAGCTACGCGCGCGTCACCAACCTCGCCACCAAAAAATCGGTGATCGTGCGCGTGAACGACCGCGGCCCGTTCCTGCACGAGCGCATCATCGACCTCTCCTACACGGCGGCGCACAAGCTGGGCATCATCAATAACGGCAGCGCCGAGGTGCAGGTGGAAAGCATCGCGGTAGACGGCACCGCGCCGCTCGCCGTATCGACCGTACTCTCCACTCCGCTCAAGCCCGCACCGGCTCCCGTGGCCGAGCCAACGCCACCTGTCGTGGTCGTGCCGGAAGCGCCCGCACCCGTCCATACCGCTGCGGCTCCGGCTGCATCGGCCGGCAAGGTCTACCTGCAACTCGGCGCGTTCAAATCGCCGCAGGGCGCGGAAAGCTTCCTCGCCAAGATGCGCTCGAAATTGGGCACAGTGGAAAAATCGCTGAGCCTGTTCCAAAAGGACGGGCTGGAGCGCGTGCATCTGGGGCCTTATGCCACGCAGGACGAAGCGCGTGCCGCAGGCGAAAAACTAAGAGTGCGCCTTGGTTTTAAACCTTACGTGAGCGTGCGCTGAGCGCATCCGATCCGAAAATAAATAAAATGAAAAAACGAAACCTGCTGCGCGTCCCGGTAACAAAAGGCCTCAAAGACATCTACGCGATGGACATGCACGCGGCCTATCAGGCTGCGGCCATGGGCCGCTTCAATGTCGATGCGTTCGGCAGATTGGCCGCTGCCATCTCGGTGGTGCGAACCGCGCTGGTGCGGCATCAAACCAAAATCGAGAATGCCGTCGAGTTGCTGGACAGCACCATCGCCGTGCTGCAACAGGTGCGCGACAAAGGCGACGCGACCGGCATTTGGGAAATCACCGATGCAGACCGCCCCGCCGTCCTCACCGGCATCGAAGTGGCCGAGCAGTGCATCGGCACGCTCGATGTTGCGCTGCTGGCGGAGACGGCGGAACAGCTGCTGCAAGAAGTCAGCGCCCAATAAATGAGCCTCGCCGCCAAAATCGCCGTCGGTGTCGTCGCGTTCATCCACCTCTATATCCTCATCCTCGAAATGTTCCTGTGGGAAAAACCCGCAGGCCTGCGCACGTTCGGCCTGAGCAAGGAATTCGCCGCCGCCAGCAAAACGCTTGCGGCGAATCAGGGGTTGTACAACGGTTTCCTCGCGGCGGGGCTGCTGTGGGGCTTGGGCATCGGCGATGCGCGCGTGCAGATGTTTTTCCTCGGGTGCGTGCTGGTGGCCGGCATCTACGGTGCGATCAGCTCAAGCATCAAAATACTCTGGATACAGGCCGCCCCCGCGCTCGTTGCGTTGGCGTTGCTCGGGCTGACAAACTAATCTCCCCGCAACATGGGTAACAAACCACCTTGTTCGTGCTCCTCTTGCTGCATCGCGGGATGCTGCGGAGATCAATCAAACAGCAGCAACATCGCCACCGCTAGCACGGCCATCGCCAATTTGGACAGCGCGGTCGATGCGAATATTTAGCGAGCCTCCAGCGACTGAAGTAACGGCGGGATGTTCAACAATGGTTGGGCGGCGGGAAAAAGTTCTTGGGAAATAGTTCAGATACTGAACTGTTCTGAGGTAACGGTAAATTTTCATATTTTAGGAGTACCCGTACAAAATTAAATTCGGTATCACGACAGCAGGCCGTGGTTAAAGCTATTCGCTGGGGATTATTTTTCTGCTGACACATAGCACCCTGCGACAATTTGTCGCATTGATGAGTTTACACAATGCGTTTTAGCATTGTGTTGCATCATTCTGTGGGGATGTGAGATGCCCATACATTCGATTTATGTGTACTGCTTAGCTTGCTTGGCTTCCTGCCCATCACCGCCTATGCCGACTTACCCTTAACCGTTGAAGGAATGCTTACCGCGCAAAATCGCTGGTGCGCGGAGTTGGGCATCGACTACGCGAATGTTGAACAACGCGAC
>JBBIJL010000190.1:0-4416 GCA_037446005.1 Gallionellaceae bacterium
TCGGCGGCGTCCGGTGCTTTTTCCGGCGACACCGTCCAGCGCCACATGCTTTCTTCGGCTTCGGCGGCGGGGTTTTCCAGATGGCGGCCTTCAAAGCTGATGTGCAGCAGGTTGGCATCCATCGAGTACGGCGAGCCGCCGTTCTTGTGCTTCATGTCGATGGGGATGCCGTGCTTCTCGGCGTAAGCCAGCAGCTTTTCGCGCGAGAGCAAGTCCCATTCGCGCCACGGGGCGATGATCTTGATGTTCGGGTGCAAGGCGTATGCGCCCAGCTCGAAACGCACCTGGTCGTTGCCCTTGCCGGTCGCGCCGTGCGAGATGGCCTGTGCGCCGGTTTTTTGGACAATCTCGATCAGGCGCTTGGCGATCAGCGGACGCGCGATGGAAGTGCCCAGCAGGTATTCGCCTTCGTAGATGGTGTTGGCGCGGAACATCGGGAACACGAAATCGCGCACGAATTCTTCGCGCAGGTCGTCGATGAAAATATTTTCCGGCTTGATGCCGAACTTCAACGCCTTCTGGCGCGCCGGTTCCAGCTCTTCGCCCTGGCCGAGGTCGGCGGTGAAAGTCACCACTTCGCACTGGTAGGTGTCTTGCAGCCACTTGAGGATAACCGAGGTGTCGAGTCCGCCGGAGTAGGCGAGGACGGCTTTTTTGATGTCAGACATTTTCAATTCCTAAAAAACAAAAAAATAACCACAGATGCACAGAGACACAGAGAAAAACATCGAGGAAGATAGGCTTCGTCTTTGATTTTCTCTGTGTCTCTGTGGTGAATGTTTTAATTAATTACCTTGCCCAGCAGCAGATACTCCATCAGCGCTTTCTGCACGTGCAGGCGGTTCTCGGCTTCATCCCACACCACCGATTGCGTGCCGTCGATCACGCCGGCGGAAACTTCCTCGCCGCGATGGGCGGGCAGGCAGTGCATGAACAGCGCGTCAGAGGCTGCAACGCGCATCATGTCTTCATCCACTTGCCAGTCGGCGAAGTCCTTCATGCGCTCTTCGTTTTCGGCTTCCCAGCCCATCGAAGTCCACACGTCGGTGGTCACCAGATCGGCACCGCGCGCGGCTTCCATCGGGTCTTTGAATTCTTCGTAATGGTCTTCGCCGAACAAGCCAGCGCGTTCCGGCTCGACTTCGTAGCCGGGCGGGGTGGAGACGTGGACGTTGAAGTCCAGTATCTCGGCGGCCTGCAACCAGGTGTTGCACATATTGTTGGAGTCGCCGATCCACGCCACGGTCTTGCCGCGGATACTGCCGCGATGTTCGACGTAGGTGTAGATGTCGGCCAGTACTTGGCAGGGGTGATATTCGTTGGTCAGGCCGTTGATGACCGGCACGCGCGAGTTGCGCGCGAAACGCTCGATGATGTCCTGCTCGAAAGTGCGGATCATCACGATGTCGCTCATGCGCGAGATCACTTGTCCGGCATCTTCCACCGGTTCGCCGCGGCCGAGTTGCGAGTCGCGCGTGTTGAGGTAAATGGCGGAGCCGCCGAGCTGGTGCATGCCCGCCTCGAACGACAGGCGCGTGCGGGTGCTGGCCTTTTCGAAAATCATCACCAGCGTGCGGTCTTCCAGCGGCCAGTATTTCTCGTAGCGCTTGAAGCGCTCTTTGATGACGCGGGTGCGCTCGAACAGGTATTCCAGTTCGTCGCGTGACAGGTCTTTGAATTGCAGAAAGTGTTTGATGGGTTTGCTGCTCATGTTCACTCCTGCGCCAGAAAATCCGTGACCAGCGGGCACAGGATGTCCAGCAACTGTTGCGCTTCGGCTTGCGAGAAAATGAGGGAGGGCAACAAGCGGATCACGCTGTCGGCGGTGACGTTGATGAGCAAGCCTTTGTCCCGTGCCTTGCCGACCAGTTCGCCGCAGGGCTTGTCGAGTTCGATGCCCAGCATCAAGCCTTGTCCGCGCACGGAGACGACACCTTTAACTCCGCCCAGCTTCGCTGCAAATTGCTGCTTGAGCCATGCGCCCAACTGTTCGGTGTGGGCGAGCAATTTGTCTTGCTCCATGATGTTCAGCGTGGTCAGCGCGGCCGTCGAGGCCAGCGGGTTGCCGCCGAAAGTGGAGCCGTGGTTGCCCGGCTTGAACGTGCCGGTCGCCTTGCCCGCGGCCAGACACGCGCCCACCGGCACGCCGGAGCCCAAGCCTTTAGCCAGCGTCATTACATCCGGCATGATGCCGGTGTGCTGGAACGCGAACCACTTGCCGGTTCTGCCCAGACCGCATTGCACCTCATCCAGCATCAGCAGCCACTCGTGTTCGTCGCAAATCTTGCGCAGGTTCTGCAGGTAGCTGATGTCCGGCGTGCGGATGCCGCCTTCGCCCTGAATCGGCTCGACCAGCACGGCGACGATGTTGGGCGTGTGCTCGGCCACATGGCGGATCGCGTCGAGATCGTTGTAAGGAACGCGCACGAACCCTTTTACCAGCGGCTCAAAGCCTGCCTGCACCTTGCGGTTGCCGGTGGCGGAGAGGGTGGCTAGCGTCCGTCCGTGGAAAGCTTTTTCCATCACGATGATGGTGGGGGTGTCGATGCCGCGAGTGTTGCCGTACAGCCGCGCCAGCTTGATTGCAGCTTCGTTCGCCTCGCAACCGGAGTTGCACATGAACACTTCCTGCATGCCGGAAAGCTCGCACAGCTTGTCGGCGATCAGTTCTTGTTCGCGTACTTGGTAAAGGTTGGAAGTGTGGATCAGCTTGCCGATCTGATTGGAGAGTGCGGCGGTGAAGCGCGGGTGTGCATGCCCCAGTGTGTTGACCGCAATGCCCGACAGCGCATCGAGATAGCGCTTGCCGTCAGTGTCATAAAGCCAAACGCCTTCCCCGTGGGAGAAGGTAATTGATTGCCGGGCGTAGGTATTCATTAAATGTGACATGGCAAGCTTCCTAAGTCTTGTTGCATCGCTATGAAAATTACATGGCTATGAAAACGCCGAATATTTAATCCGTTCGTGGCGGGGAGCAGAGCCATGCCCAGCCTAAACTTTACCAATCAATTGTTACCGCTAATCCTTCGGTTGCTTATCGGTCTTGGGGAAAAGCGAAAGGCTGGGACAAGCGAAACTTTGAATCCGCGTTTTATCCAAGCTAACTCAACAAACAAAAAAGGCCGACAGCTTCGTCGGCCTTTTGTCGCAGTCTGATCGTCTGCAATAAATCAGGCCATTGCCTTGATAGCGGCGGACAAGCGGCTCTTATGTCGGGCAGCCTTATTCTTATGGATGATCTTTTTGTCCGCGATGGAGTCAACCACGCTGGTGGATGCGTTGAACACGGCTTGCGCTGCGGCCTTGTCACCGGCTTCGATAGCCTTGGCGACCTTCTTGATTGCGGTACGCAATTCGGAACGCAAACTGGTGTTATGCACGTTTTGCTTAACTGCTTGTCTTGCACGCTTTCTGGCTTGTGCGCTATTTGCCATGACTACTCCTTGAGAATTCGGCTTACTGGAAAGGGGCGCATTCTAGAGGCTCATTCAAGGTTTTGCAAATATTTTTGCTGGCTGGTGGTTGAGCGGTTCTTGGGGTGTTTAGTGTCTGCCAAGGTGCATTATCCTGAAAATGCTATAGCGGCAGGGAGGTGATGAGGCCGATTTCGGCAGCGGAGCGATGCTACAATGCCAACAATTAGGTATCTATGGAAGGCAGCAAATTGTTAGACAAAAAAGATCGTTCTCCTGACCTCGCCGAGTTTGTTATCCAAGGTATTTCCAAAGACGGGGAAGTGTTCCGCCCTTCCAATTGGGCGGATCGGCTCTGCGATATGTTATCGACCACCGGTAAAGATGGGCGGATTCTTTATTCTTCTTATCTGCGGCCAATGTTGATTCAAGGGATTCATTCTGTTGTGGTGCGCTTTTCTCTGGAGAAGAATGACCCGCACGCATTCGAACTGGTCAAACAATTCGTGGTGGGCAATCACCTGATTGTGCGGGCGGGACGCAACCGGGCCGATGCCGGGGCGACAGGGATATATCCGACGATCAGTATGGAGCGCCGCAAACCGGAAAACAACGGTTGGTAGTTTCCATTAATTCGATTACCCATGAATCTTCTTAAAGCTCTGGCCGCAGTTAGCAGCCTGACTCTGGTTTCGCGCATCTTGGCCTTTGTGCGCGACATGCTGTTGGCGCGCATCTTCGGGGCGGGCGTGGCAAACGATGCCTACATCATCGCGACCCGGCTGCCCAATTTGTTGCGGCGAATTTTTGCCGAGGGCGCGTTCTCGCAAGCCTTTGTGCCGATCTTCGGCGAATACAAAAACCGCCGGGGACACGACGAAACCAAGTTGCTGGTCGATCATGTCACGACCATGTTGGCGCTGGCGCTGTTTGTGGTGACGCTGGTCGGCATCATTGCCGCGCCGATCATCATCTATGTGACTGCGCCGGGCTTTGTGCAGGA
>JBBIJL010000191.1:0-4352 GCA_037446005.1 Gallionellaceae bacterium
CTGGCATCCCCCGGGGAACACAACACCAACATCCACCTCCAATATTTCAACGGCTACGGCGAAAGCCTGATCGACTACAACCATAAACACGAAACATGGGGCATCGGACTGTCGTTCCCCTTCGAATAATCCGGCGCAATGGGTGAGTCGTAAGCCAATGGTTTTGAATGAAAACTCACCAAGAAGTGATATGTTTTCTACTACAGAAAAGAAAAAGGGCTAAGCATTTCTGCCTAACCCTTTATTTTATTGGTGCGCCGGAAGAGATTCGAACTCCTGACCCCTTGGTTCGTAGCCAAGTACTCTATCCAGCTGAGCTACCGGCGCATTTTTTGAAACTTTACTTCTGTGTGGCGGAGAAGGAGGGATTCGAACCCTCGATACAAGTTTAAGCTCGTATGCGCCCTTAGCAGGGGCGTGCCTTCGACCACTCGGCCACCTCTCCGAAGGCCGCGAATGATACTGATTAGCGGCGAGGCGGTCAAACTATTTTGCGTCTTTCTTGATCGAGATCGAACGCTTTGTGCAATACGCGCACAGCCAGCTCCAAATATTTCTCGTCAATGACCACGGAAATCTTGATTTCGGAGGTGGAAATCATCTGGATGTTGATGCCTTCTTCCGCCAGCGTACGGAACATCTTGCTGGCAATGCCCACATGCGAACGCATGCCGACGCCGACCACAGAGACTTTGGCGGTTTTGTTATCGCCAATGACGTCGCGGGCACCGATGTGCGGCTGCACCTTGTTCTTGAGAATATCCATCGCCTTGGCGAACTCGTTGCGATGCACGGTAAAGGAGAAGTCGGTAGAACCGTCCACGCCGACGTTCTGGATAATCATGTCTACGTCAATGTTGGACTCGCTCACGGGGCCCAGAATCTGATAGGCGATACCGGGTTTATCCGGTACGCCGCGCACGGTGATCTTGGCTTCGTCGCGATTGAACGCGATCCCTGAAATGATGGCTTGTTCCATTTTATCGTTTTCCTCAAAAGTGATCAGCGTACCTTCGCCCTCTTCGGCAAAGCTGGAAAGCACACGCAATTTGACTTTGTACTTGCCGGCAAACTCGACCGAGCGTATCTGCAATACCTTGGAGCCCAAGCTCGCCATCTCCAGCATCTCTTCAAAGGTGATGCTCTTCAGGCGGCGCGCTTCGGGCACCATACGCGGATCAGTGGTGTAAACGCCGTCCACATCGGTATAAATTTGGCACTCGTCGGCGCGCAGTGCGGCGGCAATCGCAACACCGGTGGTATCCGAACCGCCGCGCCCGAGCGTGGTGATGTTGCCATCCTCGTCCATGCCCTGGAAGCCCGCCACGACAACCACGTTGCCATTGGCCAGATCGGTGCGGATATTCTGTTCGTCGATGCTGACAATGCGCGCTTTGGTAAATGCGCTATCGGTGAGAATTTTGACTTGCGCGCCGGTGTAGCTCTTGGCTTCCAGACCGATGTCTTTCAGCGCCATGGCGACCAAGCCGATCGTCACCTGTTCGCCGGTGGAGATCACCACATCGAGTTCGCGCGGATCGGGATGTTTCTGAATTTCCTTGGCGAGGCCGATCAGGCGGTTCGTTTCACCGCTCATGGCGGAAACCACGACCACGACTTGATGCCCCTGCGCTTTGTATTTTGCCACGCGTTGCGCAACATTCTTGATGCGCTCTGGACTGCCGACGGAGGTGCCGCCGTATTTTTGAACTATTAATGCCACGATATGCCTGCGTCGTATTTTTAAAGTGGGCGGCATTCTAACTTAAGTGCCGACAAAAAACGAATGCTATGCCAGCCTCTGCTAAACTCTCCCGACACTTAAACATTCCGCTACACGCATGACTCAACTCCTCCCCCGCTCTTTCCCCGCCGACGCGCAACAGCAGCTCGTCGGTTCCGGCTTCACACCTTTGCTGGCACGCATTTTTGCGGCACGCGGCATCAGCCAGACCACACAGCTTGATACCGGTCTCGGCCTGCTGCTGCCGTTCACGCAAATGAAAAACTGCCAGACCATGGCGCGCCTGCTGGCCGATGCGATTGCGGCCAGGAAAAATATTTTGATCGTGGCCGACTACGACGCCGACGGTGCGACGGCCTGCGCCATCGCGATGCGCGGTTTGCGACTGTTCGGCGCGCGCGTGGATTTCATCGTGCCGAACCGCTTTGAGTACGGCTACGGTTTAACGCCGGAAATCGTGCGCCTTGCCGCCGCAAGCAAGCCCGACATTTTGCTCACCGTGGACAACGGCATCGCCAGCGTGGAGGGCGTGGCCGAAGCCAACCGCCTCGGCATACAGGTGCTGGTGACCGACCACCACTTGCCCGGCGAGGTGCTGCCGGACGCGCAGTGCATCGTGAACCCGAATCAGCCCGGCTGCGACTTCCCCAGCAAGAATCTGGCGGGTGTCGGCGTGATGTTTTATGTGTTGCTGGCGTTGCGGGCGGAGTTGCGCGAACGCGGGGCATTTGCGGAAAAGCCCGAACCGAATCTCGGCAGCCTGCTCGACATCGTGGCTCTCGGCACGGTGGCCGATGTGGTGAAGCTGGACGAGAACAACCGCATTCTGGTGCAGCAGGGTTTGCAGCGCATGCGCGCGGGACGGGCTTGCTGCGGTATCGCCGCGCTGTTCCAGATCGCAAAAAAACAACTGGCGAAAGCGTCCACGTTCGAGCTCGGTTTCATCGTCGGGCCACGCCTCAATGCGGCGGGGCGTTTGGAGGATATGAGCCTTGGCATCCGCTGCCTGCTGACCGATGATGCCAACGAAGCCGCCGAGATTGCTGCCAAGCTGGATGCACTGAATCAGGAGCGTCGCAGCATCGAGGCGGACATGCAGGAAGCCGCTCTCGCCGCACTCGAACACATCAACCCCGCCGACAGCTGCACCCTCGCGCTGTTCGACGAGGGCTGGCATCAGGGCGTGATCGGCATTCTCGCCTCGCGCTTGAAAGACCGCTTCCATCGCCCGGTGATTACCTTCGCGCGCAGCAAAGACGGCGAGTTAAAAGGTTCGGGGCGCAGCATCAACGGCCTGCATCTGCGCGACGCGCTCGATCTCGTCGCAAAACGCTATCCGCACCTGCTGCAAAAATTCGGCGGCCACGCCATGGCGGCGGGCGTGACCGTACGCGAGGAACACTTCGCAGAATTTCAGCGCGCGTTTGAAAGCGTAGCGCAGTCGCTGCTGACTCCGGCGGATTTGGTAAAAGTGATCGAGACCGACGGCGAGCTGGCGCGTGGTGATTTTTCCGTGACCGTCGCCCGCACGCTGGAACAGCAGGTCTGGGGACAGGGCTTTCCCGAACCGCTGTTTCAGGGCGACTTCCGCGTGCAAACGCAGCGCGTGGTCGGCGAGAAACATCTCAAACTGAAACTGTCGTCGCCCGCCGGAAGTTTCGACGCCATCCGTTTCTTCTCCGCCGAGCCCGCGCCGGACACCATCCATGCGGTATACAGCCTGAGTGTCAATGAATACAATGGCAGCGAAAGTTTGCAACTCATCGTGCGCCACTGGTAAGGAGAACAAACAATGGAGACCGGATTCCTGCAAGGCAACGGCATCGACGCGCTGCCGCAATTTCTGACCAGTCTCGCCATCGGCTTGCTGATCGGCTTGGAGCGCGAACGCAATCCTTCCGCCAAGGCCGGACTGCGCACCTTCGCGCTGGTTTCGCTGTTCGGCACGCTCATCGCGCTGCTGGCCGACAAGAGTGCAACCCCTTGGCTGGTCGCTATCGGTTTGCTCGCCGTCTCGGGCATGATCGTATCGGCCTACATCAACACCCCCACCGAGAACAACGACCCCGGCACCACCACTGTCGCCGCGCTGCTGATCTGCTACGCGCTCGGCGTGCTGGTCTGGTTCGGCATGTCCAAACTCGCGGTGATGATCGCCATCGCCACCACCACCCTCCTCTACTTCAAGCCCGAATTGCAGGGCATGTCGCAGCGGCTGTCGCGCCGCGACCTAGTTTCCATCCTGCAATTTTCCGTGTTGAGCTTCGTCATCCTGCCCATTCTGCCCGACCGCTCCTTCGGCCCCTACGACGCATTCAACCCGCATAACGCGTGGATGATGGTGGTGCTGATTTCCGGCCTGAGTCTCGCCGGTTATGTCGCGCTGCATTGGACGGGACACCGCTACGGCGCGCCGCTGCTGGGCGTATTCGGCGGCTTGGCATCGAGCACCGCCACGACGATGGTGTACGCGCGCCACAGCAAAACCGGCGAGGGCATGCTGCGCCTGTCCGCCGTGGTGATTCTTATCGCCAGCCAAGTCGTATTGATCCGCCTCGCGGTGGTTAGCGCGCTGGTATCGCCCGCCGTGATCAGGCAGTTGCTGCCC
>JBBIJL010000192.1:0-4321 GCA_037446005.1 Gallionellaceae bacterium
AGCATCTTTCCAATATGGAAAGTTTGCTTTTGGGATTGGATGTGGCCGATCCCAGTATGGACGATTTGAATGCCATCTTCCGCGCGGCACATTCCATCAAAGGCGGTGCGGGGACTTTCGGTTTTACCGACATGATCGAGGTGACGCATGTCCTCGAAACCCTGCTCGACAAGCTGCGCAAACAGGAAATGTCGCTGACCAACGAAATGGTCAACGCGTTCTTGGAGGCGGGCGACGCGATTTCCATGCAATTGGCCGGACACCGGGATTCCACCGAGGTCGATCAGGAAGTAGTCAAGAATGCGCGCGCTCATCTGGAGCGCCTCTCTTCCGGCCAATCGACTGTTGCCACGGCACCGGAAGCTGCCGCGCAGGCAACTGAAGTTGCAGCGTCTGCTGCAAGCACGGCGGATGAGGGCTACGGATTCTTTGATGACGAGCCGGCCGTCACGTCCGTTCCTGCGACTGACCCCGGTTATGGTTTCTTTGACGATGAGCCGGTCGCCAAAGAGTCGGTCGCGGAAGTGGAGAACAAGCAGGGCTACGGATTTTTTGAAGAGACTCCGGTGCAAAAGTCGGAGCGCGAAAATCAGCGGGGGTATGGTTTCTTGCAGGAACCCAACCCCGATACCCCCCCAGCAGTAGCAGCTCCTGTTAAAGAACAGGCTGCTACTGCGGTTCCCGAAGCCCCGAAATTAGTGGCAGAGCAGGCGCACCCAAACCGCCGTGCCGCAGACAGGGTTCCCCCGCCGGGCGCAACAGATTCTTCCATACGCGTGAGCGTGGAAAAGGTCGACCAGCTCATCAATCTGGTCGGCGAGTTGGTCATCACGCAAGCCATGCTGGCGCAATCCGCCTCGCTGCTCGATCCGCTGGTGGTGGAGCGCATCCAGAACGGTCTGAGCCAGTTGGAGCGCAACACGCGCGACATCCAGGAAGCGGTGATGGCCGTGCGCATGTTGCCGATCTCGTTTGTGTTCAGCCGCTTTCCGCGCGTGGTGCGCGACATGGCGGCCAAGCTCAATAAAAAGATCGAGCTCAAGACATTGGGCGAGGGAACCGAGCTGGACAAAGGCTTGATCGAAAAGATTGCCGATCCGCTCACGCACTTGATCCGCAACAGTCTCGATCACGGTATCGAAATGCCGGACAAACGTGTCGCGGCGGGCAAGTCCGAAACCGGCACGATCACGCTGAACGCCTTCCATCAGGGTGGCAATATCGTGATCGAAGTGGCCGACGACGGCGGCGGTCTCAGCCGCAAAAAGATACTGGCCAAGGCCAAAGAGCGCGGCATGAATGTCAGCGACGATATGCCGGACAGCGCTGTGTGGATGCTGATCTACGAAGCGGGCTTCTCCACTGCCGAGGTGGTGACGGATGTCTCCGGGCGCGGCGTCGGCATGGATGTGGTGAAACGGAATATCGCCGAACTGGGCGGTCGCGTCGAGATCGACTCGGCAGAGGGTTACGGCACGCGCACTACCATCCGCCTGCCGTTGACCTTGGCGATATTGGATGGTCTGTCCGTGTCCGTCGGCGGTCAGGTGTTTATCGCGCCGCTGGGTTCGATTGTGGAGTCGCTGCAAGTCAATCCGGATGATTTGAAATCGGTCAGCGGCGAAGGCCATCTGATGCGAGTGCGCGGCGAATACCTGCCGCTGGTGGCGGTACACGAAGTGTTCAATATTGAGAATGCCGTCACTGATTTCACCAAAGGCATCGTGGTCATTATTGAATCCGAGGGCAAGAAAACGGCGCTCATGGTGGATGAGTTGCTCGGACAGCACCAGGTGGTCATCAAGAGCCTGGAATCGAATTTCCGCAAAGTGCATGGCATTTCCGGCGCAACGATTATGGGCGACGGCAAGGTAGCGTTGATTTTGGATGTAATGGCGTTGGCGGCATCGCATGCTTCTCGTGCGGCGCAATCGGTTTGATTTGTTTTTGTAAAGGGGAGAGAAAATGTCGGCTACAAACATGAAAGTAGGAACCCGTCTGGCGCTGGGCTTCGGCTCGGTGATTGTCCTGATGATTATCATTGCCATACTTGGCATCACCAACATGCGCAGCGTGCAGGGTGACTTGGATGGCATCGTCAATACCGAATTCCCCAAGACGGTTCAGGCCAACAACATTATCGACAGTATTAAATCCATCGGCATTCTGATGCGCGACTCCCTGCTGGTGACGAGCCATGAAGAGATGCAGAAGGAACTGTTGGCCATCGACGGACAGCGCAAGATCATCAAGGAAAACCTAGATAAGCTGCAAGCTTCGATTTCCTCCGAAAAAGGCAAAGCAGCGCTGGCTAAAGTAGTTGATACGCGTACCAAGTATGTCGGTTCGCAGGATACCTTTATCAAACTGGTGAAAGAGGGCAAACAGGCCGAAGCGAAAACGCTGTTGCTGGGAGAAACGATGCTCCTGCAAGACGCCTACATCGAAAATGTCACAGCGCTGACCGATTTGCAGGAAGGCCGCATGAAAGAGATCGGCGACGCGGCGAACAAAGCGGTGCAAAGCGCACTGATGATAATTATTGTGCTGGCTATCATCGCCGTGATTGCGGGCGTGGTTATCGCTCTGCTGATCGTGCGCAACCTGATGAAGCAACTGGGCGGCGAACCGGATTATGCGGCGGAAGCGGTGCACAAGATCGCCCAAGGCGACCTGTCCGCCAATCTGGAAATCAAACCGGGCGACACCACCAGTCTGGTGTACTCGCTGAAAGTGATGCAGGACAGCCTGCGCGGCATTGTTGGCGAAATCAGGGACATTGTCGCAGCCGCAAACAAAGGCGACTTCAGTACCAAGATGAACCTAGAAGGCAAAGCGGGCTACACCAAAGAACTGTCCGAACTGCTGAACCAGTTGAGCAACACGGTAGACGGCGCATTCAAGGACACCATCCGCGTGGCCGATGCATTAGCCGCTGGTGATTTGAGCCAGAAAGTGACCCAAGACTATCAGGGAGCTTACGGCCAAGTAAAAATCAGCGTCAACAGCACCGTTGACTCGCTGACCAAGATTGTCGAAGAGATCAGAGCGATCGTGGAAGACGCTGCGGTACGGGGCAGCTTCGCCACCAAAATGGACATGAACGGCAAGCAAGGCTACACCAAGACCCTGTCCGAACTGCTCAACCAACTGTCCAACGTTACCGACGAAGCCATGAACGACATCATGCGTGTCGCCAAAGCACTGGCCGATGCCGACCTGACGCAGACCATCGACAAACCTTACCAGGCTTGGTTCGGACAAACCAAAGACGGCGTCAACACCACCGTCCAAAACCTCAAAAACCTCGTCAACGAAGTGAAGGTGTCGGTCGATTCCATCGGCACCGCGTCTAAGGAAATCGCCTCGGGCAACACCGACCTGTCGCAGCGCACCGAAGAACAGGCATCCAGTCTGGAAGAAACTGCCGCCAGCATGGAAGAACTTACTTCCACGGTAAAGCAAAACTCAGAGAACGCCAAACAAGCCAATCAACTTGCACATAGCGCCAGCAGCGTGGCCGAGAAGGGCGGTTCCGTGGTGCATGAAGTGGTCGGCACCATGAGTGCTATCAACGAATCCTCGCGCAAGATCGTGGACATCATCTCTGTCATCGACGGCATCGCCTTCCAGACCAACATCCTGGCTTTGAATGCTGCCGTCGAAGCGGCGCGCGCGGGCGAACAAGGCCGCGGTTTCGCCGTCGTGGCCGCCGAAGTGCGCAACCTCGCGCAACGCTCTGCAGCGGCAGCGAAGGAGATCAAAACCCTCATCGGCGACTCTGTCGAGAAAGTCGAAGTCGGCACCAAACTGGTGGATGACGCGGGCAAGACCATGGAAGAAATTGTCAACGCCGTCAAACGCGTGACCGACATCATGAGCGAAATCAGCGCCGCCTCCGCCGAACAAAGTCAGGGTATCGAACAAGTGAACCAAGCCATCACCCAGATGGACGAAGTCACCCAACAGAATGCCGCCTTGGTGGAAGAAGCCGCCGCCGCTGCCGAATCGCTCGAAGAAGAAGCGCAGAACCTCACGCGTTCCGTCAGCGTATTCAAGATGGACAACAGTGCGAGCGCACAGCAAGCCCGTACTGCCGCGCCATCCGCTGCACGAGTCGTCGCCAAGCCTGCTGTTAAACATCTGGCTGCACCGGCCAAGAAACCCGCCGCACCGGCGGGCAAGCCCAAAGCACTGCCCAACAAACCGGCAGCCAAAGCCGGCGAAGAAGAGTGGGAAGAATTCTAAAAGCAGGATTCGGGAGTAAGGACTCGGGATTCAGAGCGGGGATTGTTATTCCCGCATCCTGAATTCTTGATCC
>JBBIJL010000193.1:0-4275 GCA_037446005.1 Gallionellaceae bacterium
CGAATACTCCGCCGCCGACCAGTGGATGATTAGCCTGCTGCAAAAAGCCGAAGACGAAATGGCGGCGCACTTCGCCGACTACCGCTTCGACTTCGCCGCACGTACCGTGTACGAACTGGTATGGGACACGTATTGCGACTGGTATGTGGAGTTGGCCAAGGTGCAGATCGCCAACGGCAGCGAAGCACAACAACGCGCCACGCGCCGCACCTTGGTACGCGTGCTGGAAACCATACTGCGCCTGGCGCACCCGATCATTCCGTTCATCACGGAAGAGTTGTGGCAGAAGGTTGCGCCGTTGGCGGGAGTGCAGGGCGACACCCTCATGCTGCAAGCCTATCCCAAGGCGAACCCCGCGCACATCGCGCCCGCCGCAGTCGAAAAAATCGGCGTGCTGCAAGAGATGGTCAACGCCTGCCGCAGCCTGCGCAGCCAGATGAATCTGTCGCCCGCGCTGCGCGTGCCGCTGCTCGCCTGCGGCGATGCGGAGACGCTCAACACCTTCGCGCCGTACCTGCAAGCCTTGGCCAAACTGAGCGAAGTCAGCGTGCTTGAAGCATTGCCCGAGGATACCGACGCACCGGTTTCCATCGTCGGCAATTTCAAGCTGATGCTGAAGGTGGAGATTGATGTCACCGCCGAGCGCGAGCGCTTGGATAAAGAGATCGCCCGCTTGTCCGGCGAAATCGCCAAAGCTTCAGGCAAGCTGAACAACGAAAGTTTTGTTGCTCGCGCGCCCGCTGCGGTGGTTGAGCAGGAGCAAAAGCGTCTGGCGGACTTCAGTGCAACATTGAATCAGTTGAAGGTGCAGCGCGCAAAACTAAGCTGACGAGGTGAACCATGCTGCATGAGTTCCTAGTTGAAGTCATCGCCTACATCGTGCCGCTCACCGAGATGTTGGGTGCGGCGGTGGTCACTTGGGGCAGCCTGCACGGCTTGCTCATGCTGGCACGCCGGGGCTGGCGTTATGCGCAGAAGCAGCCGCTGGAAGCGACCCTACGCGACATCCGCATCGCCATCGGCGAGAAGATGGCACTGGGGCTGGATTTCTTTCTGGCCGGAGACATCATCGGCACCATCGTCGTCCCCAGCAAAGATACGCTGATGATCTTGGGCGGCATCGTGGTGATCCGTACCGTGATGGCTTATTTCCTGGCTCAAGAGATTGAGAAGAAAGCCGCCGAATAAGCACTACGCCGCACGGCGGCGTATCAGGAAAACAAACTCGTCGCCCAGAACGGCGGAAGACTGCAACTCGTTACCGGTCTTGTTGCAGAAATCGACGAAATCATCGGGCGATTTTTTGTCCGTCGCAATCACCTTCAACACCTGCCCGCCCTGCATCTGCGCCAAAGATTTTTTGGCGCGCAGGATAGGCAGGGGGCAACTCAGTTGCCGCACATCCAACTCGACATCGAACGCCTCCGCGCTCATACGGCGATCTCGCCGCCGGACTGCGCCCAGGCCGTGATGCCGCCCTGCAAGTTGTAGACATCCGCCATGCCCTGATTCGCCGCGAATGCCGCCGCCTGCGCCGAGCGCCCGCCCATCTGGCAATAAAACACCGTCGGCGCTTTTGCATCGAGCTCCTGAATGCGCATCGGCAACAAATGCAACGGCAATTTTTCCGCCCCTTTGATAAAGCCGCGCACAACTTCGGCATCGGTGCGCACATCCACGATTTTCACTTTTCCGGCTGCCAGCAATGGCTGCAACTCCGCAACCGATATATTTTTGTAACCGCTCATTTCTCTCTACTCTCCATCAATAAAATCAACTTGCTTCCTGGCTGTCGCTCAACAAATGCGAAATGCGTGTATTCGCAACCGCCAGCCGTTTCACCAGCATACGCAGGAAGGCGTCGCTGAACTGAAAACGGCATCCCTGGCTGGCTTTTGCCAATATTTCGGGATCAATCTCGATCAGCGTCACCTCGGTTTTGGAAACCACGTCCGTGGTGCGCCTGGAATCTTTTTCCGAGAGGTGCGCCATTTCACCGAAACACTCGCCCTTGTGCAGCAGACTCAGCAGCCTTCCGCGCTTAAGCACCTTCACCGTGCCGTGCGCCAGAATAAAAAAGTGCCGCCCTTCGTCGCCTTCGTTAACGATGCGCGCGTCTTGCGCAAACTTGTGCCACTCGCTGATGCGCAGCACTTCCCACAATTCGACATCGTTGAAATTCTTGAAGAAGGTCAATGAACGCAGCGTGTCGAACTTTTCCGTGTCGAATATTTCCGCCTGAGGCTCGGTGTTATAACTGATGAAGGCCACCAGGTCGCGGGCGAATTCATCCCAGGTCTGGTAGCGCTGCTTGGTGTCCTTGCACATGGCACGCAACACGATGGCATCCAGATCTGGAGGGATCTCGGGTCTGAACGTGCTGGGCGGCGGCGGATCGATATTCATGATCTGGTAGATCATGCTGTAGTTATTCGCCGCATCAAACGGCAGCCGCCCCGTGAGCATGCGGTACATGGTGACCCCCAGCGAATAGATATCCGTCTGATGGGTTAGCGCTTGCTCCTTGATCTGCTCGGGCGACATATAAGCCGGCGAGCCCACACCGCTCACCTGCGTAGTCTGCTGGCTCTCGATCACCGCCGCGCCGAAATCGGAAATTTTGATGTCGCTCTCGCCGCGCAACAGGATGTTGGCGGGCTTGATATCGCGGTGGATCACACCCTGATATTGGGCATATTCCAGCGCTTTGCAGCACTTGTAGATAATCTCCGCCGCCCGACTGAGCGTGAGCAGGTTATCCACTTCCGCACAACGCTCCAAGGTCTCGCCATCGACGTATTCCATCACCATATAGTTCACGTCACCGTCCATCACGGCGTCGTATATTTTCACAATATGGGGATGCGACAGTTTGCCGGCGAGCGAGGCCTCCGTCAGCAGCAGCTTGCGAAAAACCCGCGCGGTTGAGCTGTCGTGCAACGTTTCAAGGTTGAACAGCTTCAGCGCCACTTGCTGGTTGTTGAACGGATCAAGCGCCAAGTACACGGTACTGGTCGCACCGCGTCCCAACTCCTTGACGATCTCGTATTTTCCGATATTTTTCATTGCCACCCAGACCGCTAAGGCGGGCATTCTGCGGATTTAGTGCGCGCGTGTCCAGATTCCATTCAGTTTTAGACCGCTAAATTCGCGCAAACCGGTCTACTGTCTTGCCTTCATGCTCCACCTTCTCGAAGAACACTTCACGCGGACGCGCCCATGTTGCACCGTCTTGTTGCGAGCGATAGACGACCAGTATCACCGCCGGGTCGGACTCCAACTTGGCTTCGCACACCCACTCGTAAATCCCGCCCTTGTAGTGCCGGTACTGCATGGGTTATTTCCTTGCGCCCAGAGCACGCTTGCTTCGCGCCGCAAGCTCTTTGCATAAACGGGCCGACTTCTTCGGGCAGTCCGCTTGCGCACTGCGCAACACCCGCCGCAGGTCCGCCTCCCCCGCGCTGATCCCGATATGGCGCAAGACGAATTGCCGGAATGCAGCATCCTGCGCCACCAACTCATCAAGCCTATCGACTTCGCCCCAATTCGCCGCCAACATGCCCACAACCATATTGGTATAGCCGTCGGCATACAGCCCATCGTCCGGGCAAGCGGGGAGATTGCGTTTGAAGACAGCATGGACATCCAGCCAGTCGCTGGACGAGGTGATCTGATGCAGGAACTCTTTATCGCTGACAGGACAAGCCGCATTCGCGGCGGCGGCCGATTGCGCGGCACACATAAAAGAAGCGCCGAGCATGAGCCTCAGAAAAGGACTCATCAGAAATCGGCGCTTTGATAATTTATTGCGGTTTGAGAAACCAAATCAGCAGCGCGATTTGGCCATAGCGAACAACTTTGCCTCGAGCGCATCAAGCACAGCTTCTCGATTGCTGGATTCTTGTTCCAGCACATTGCCACTCACATGAGGCAACGCAGACTCCTCATGATTCTTTTCATGATGCAAACCGTGATGACTGACTTGAGACTGATCCTTATCCATTGCACTCCTCCAAATAAGTGTGGGCATTAATGCTGCCGCTTAGAGTTCCTATGCATGTAACGATTATCAAACGGCGGCGGATTATAATATGACGAAAATGAAATAATCAATCGGCGCCAAATGTGACGGAAATGAAATATCGACTTCGCGCGCCAAGCCTGAACCGGGCGACTCTGAAATCGTATCCTATTGTTCTGAATTGAATTTAAAACATTTGGCGGAGGCTGTGAGATTCGAACTCACGGAACATTTCTGTTCGGCAGTTTTCAAGA
>JBBIJL010000194.1:0-4172 GCA_037446005.1 Gallionellaceae bacterium
TGGCCGATGCACTGTCCGTTGCGCAGGAAGTCGAATATCTGTGCGAAATTTATTGGCGCACCTTGTCGGTGGGCGAGCCCAAGATACTCAGCGCGCAGCAGATGCACGAAGTGAAGCAGAAGTTCGTCGAATACAAAAAACGCGGTTAGAAAAAAGAATCCGTTCGCCCTGATAACCGTCAGCTTGTCGAAGGGCGCACACAGGAAAAATATTTTTTGAAAAATCAGGAAATCAGCATGCCCATCAAATCCAAAATCCGTACCGTTCCCCATTACCCCAAACAAGGCATCCAGTTTCGCGACATCACCACCTTGCTCAAAGATCCCGAGGGCTTTCGCGCCACCGTGGATGAACTGGTAGCGCGCTACAAAGATGCGAAAATCGACAAAATCGCCGGCATCGAATCGCGCGGTTTTATCCTCGGTGCGCCGCTGGCCTACGCGCTAGGCAAAGGTTTCGTGCCTATCCGCAAAAAAGGCAAATTGCCCGCCGAGACCATCGGCCACGACTACGCGCTCGAATACGGCACCGACCGCATCGAAATCCACACCGACGCGATTCAACAGGGCGAAAAAGTGCTGCTGGTGGACGACCTCATCGCCACCGGCGGCACCGCCGAAGCCGCTTGCATCCTCATCGAAAAAATGGGCGGCAAGATCGTTGAATGCTGCTTCATCATCGACCTGCCGGACATCGGCGGACGCGCGCGGCTGGAGAAGCTCGGGCAGAAGGTGTTTGCGCTGTGCGAGTTTGAGGGCGATTAAATGAGATACATGCTGCTAACAATCCTGTTGTTTGTTGGGAATTTCTGTTTGGCGAACGACAGCATTGGCTACCTAGGTGCCGGAGGGATAGAGTTTAAGAAAACAGCAGATATTTCCATGGAAAAAGAGGTGTTGACCATCTCTCGAAATTTGATACGCGTGGAATATGAGTTTTTGAATATGACCTCGAATTCGATTAAAGAAACCATATTCTTCCCCATGCCATTTTATGGTTTTGATTATGGTTGCAGTCCTGAATATTCTGGCGAATTAGAAAGATTTAAAGTATGGGCTGATGGCGTAAGGATGACACCTTTGCGTATGGTACGTGCCAAGTTGAAGGGGGTGGATGTTACGGATCATTTAATAAAGCTGGGCTTTTCTGACGAAGATATTGCTGAATATCGTGGGCTTGAAGGATATTGCGGTTCAGATGATACGCCGCCTCCAGCGGGAGTGTTTGCCAAGAACTTAGATGTTCTGGTTAAAGATGGTTTGATGGAAATCTTCGTTGTTAATGACAATAATAAACCTCGTATCGTTGATTCCAGAGCATTGTGGGAAGCTGCGTATTTTTATTCATGGGAGCAAATTTTCCCTCCGATGAAGAAAATAAGGATTGTTCATGAGTATGTGCCATTTAGAGGTACTGGGGTTTGGCGTTATGACTTCAGAAAAATTGAAAGTTTCAAGAATGAATGGACAGAAAGTGTGGACAAGTTCTGTATGTCAGATGGGACAATTAAGGCGGGCAAAAGGATTCAAATTGAAAACAAAACAGAAGGGTTTGAGTGGAATTCATTGCAGTATATTTTGACTACTGGCGCAAATTGGGCTGGGCCTATCAAGGATTTCACGCTAAATCTAAAAAAGGAAAGCAAAAACGAAGTGGTTTCATTGTGCTTCGATGGGAATTTCACGAGGAGCGATGATTTGACTATCACATCTAATGTGAAAAATTTCCTGCCTAAAAAAGATATTACGACTATTTTCTTTTTTAATTCCTTGAATAATCCGGTAACGTCAGGTGAGGGCTACGAGCCTGGATATCGTCGCACAAAAAACAAACACTATGAGGCGCAATGAAAATTGAAACTCTGCGCTGGGCGCACAACAAGCTGGAGATGATCGACCAGCGCATCCTGCCCGCTGCGTTTGAATACCTGAGTTACTACACGGCGGCTTCGGTGGCGGAAGGCATCCGCAGTATGGTGGTGCGCGGCGCACCGGCCATTGGTGTGGCGGCGGCTTATGGGGTGGCGCTGGAGGCGTTGCGCTTGCAGGACAAGTCGGCGGCTGAGTTCAAGGTTGGCATGGAGACTGGCTTTGCAGTGCTGGCGGCTAGTCGCCCTACGGCGGTGAATCTGTTCTGGGCGTTGCAGCGCATGCGCAAGGTTTGGGAGAGCGTGGCAGCACAAACGCCGCAGCAAATCGCGCAGCGTTTGCTGGCCGAGGCGCACGAGATACTGGCGGAGGACATCCGCATCAATAAGGCGATGGGCGCGCATGGCGCGGCCTTGTTGCCAGACGGCGCGCGGGTGCTGACGCATTGCAATGCGGGGGCGCTGGCGACGGCGGGGTGGGGGACGGCGCTGGGGGTGTTCCGTTCGGCCGTCGAAGCGGGCAAAAAAATTTCGGTCATCGCCGACGAGACGCGCCCATTCCTGCAAGGCGCGCGGCTGACGGCGTGGGAAATGGTGCAGGAGAATATTCCGGTCACGCTCATCACCGACAACATGGCGGGCTACATGATGGCGCTGGGCGAGGTGGATGCAGTGGTGGTGGGCACCGACCGCGTGGCGGCGAACGGCGATGTGGCGAACAAGATCGGCACTTACATGGTGGCGGTGCTGGCGAAGCGCCACAACATTCCGTTCTACGTGGCCTGCCCGCTTTCGACCATCGACCTCAACATCGCATCGGGTAAAGACATCCCCATCGAGGAGCGCTCTGCCGACGAGGTGAAAGGCTTCCGCGCCACGCACTGGGCGGCGGAGGGCGTGAAGATACGCAACCCGTCGTTTGATGTGACCCCCGCCGAACTGGTGACGGGGCTGATTACCGAGCGCGGCGTGGTGTTGCAGCCGGATGCGGCGAAGCTGCGCGCGTTGTTTGCGTAGCCTCGGTTGTAGGAGCGGCTTTAGCCGCGAATGCCGAGGTTGAATACGGGCAGTTTTCGCGGCTAAAGCCGCTCCTACGTGGCGACTATTGCTCCGTGTAAAGCGGCGCTTCCGCATCGGGTAGGCTAAAATGCGCTCCCGCTTATTTCGCTTCTGTTGTGCTCCCTATGCTTGAAATTATCCTGATCGTCCTCGCGGTGTTGTCATTGGCTGTGCTGGCCGCCCTGTTCGTCATGCAGCGCAATCTGCCCGCGCAATCCGCCAAGGTGCTGGAGCAGCAGCATCGCGCCATGCTCACCGATCTGCACGACGGTTTGAACAAGCAGGGCGACCGTTTGATCGCCGCGCAAGCCGCCGAGTCGGAGCGCTTGCGCGCGGCGGTGGGCGAGGAGTTGCGTGCCACGCGCGATGCGATCAACGCGCTGCAAGCCAAGCAGGACGCGCTGCGCGGTGAGATGCTGGCGCAGACGATGGAGAAGCTGGCGGAGCAGGGGCGCGCCGATCAGGAGTTGATCCAGAATTCTTTCCGCAATGCCACGCAGCATCTGGCGAGCAGCATCGAGACTTTGTCCAAGACCGTGGACGGACGCTTGGAGCAAATCGGCGGCAAGGTGAACGAGCGGCTGGACGAGGGCTTCAAGAAAACCAACGAAACTTTCGTGAGCGTGATGGCGCGGCTGGCGACCATTGACGAAGCGCAGAAGAAAATCGACGGGTTGACCACCAACGTGGTGAGCTTGCAGGAGCTGCTGGGCGACAAGCGTTCGCGCGGCGCGTTCGGCGAAGTGCAACTGGAAGGGCTGGTGCGCAACATCCTGTCGCCGCAGGCTTACGAGATGCAGTACACCCTGCCCAACGGCACGCGCGCCGACTGCGTGCTCAAACTACCCGAGCCGACCGGCATGGTGGCGGTGGATTCAAAATTCCCGCTGGAAAACTATCACCGCATGTTCGACGCGGCCAGCCCCGCCGAAAGACTGCTGGCCGAAAAACAATTCAAGGCCGACATCAAAAAGCACGTGGACGACATCAGCGGCAAATACATCATCGCCGAGGTGACTTCCGACGGCGCGGTGATGTTCGTTCCCGCCGAAGCGGTGTTCGCCGAAATTCACGCGCACCATTCCGATCTGGTGGACTACGCCATGCAGCGCCGCGTCTGGATCGTGTCGCCGACCACCCTGATGGCCGTGCTGAACACGGCGCGCGCGGTGATGAAGGATGTGGAAACGCGCAAGCAGGTGCACATCATCAAGGACGAATTGGGCAAGCTGGGCAAAGAGTTCGG
>JBBIJL010000195.1:0-4169 GCA_037446005.1 Gallionellaceae bacterium
CTTGCAGTCGGCTATGGTCACTTGATAGATGCGCGCATAGCAGCGGTCGGGGATCATCGCCTTGGTGTCGTGCAGCTTGCCGTCCGTGCCCCACATCTTGCCGGATTCGCGGATCATCGCGGGCATGGAAGCATCGACGATGATGTCGCTGGGTACATGCAGGTTGGTGATGCCCTTGTCGGAATTGACCATCGCCAGTTCGGGGCGGGACTTGTAGCAAGCCTGAATGTCGGCCTCGATTTCGGCGCGCTGATCTTCGGGCAAGGCGGCGATCTTGGCGAGCAGGTCGCCCAGACCGTTGTTGACGTTCACGCCCAATTCCTTGATGGTCGCCGCGTGTTTCTCGAACACGTCCTTGAAGTAAACCGTGACGGCGTGGCCGAACATGATGGGGTCGGAAATTTTCATCATGGTGGCTTTGAGGTGCAGGGACAGCAGCACGCCTTGCTGCTTCGCTTCCTGCATTTGCGCCTCGTAGAAGTCGCGCAGCGCGCGGCGGCTCATGGTGCACGCGTCGATGATTTCGCCAGCCTTGACCGGAGTTTTGTCCTTGAGCAGGGTGACCTTGCCGTCCGCGCCGACGAATTCGATCTTGAAGCTGCCCGCCTCCGTCAGCGTGACGGATTTTTCGCTGCCGTAAAAATCCTTGTCGTTCATGTGCGCCACATGGGTCTTGGAGGCGGCAGACCATGCGCCCATCTTGTGCGGGTTCTTGCGCGCGTATTGTTTGACCGAAGCGGCGGCGCGGCGGTCTGAGTTGCCTTCGCGCAGAACCGGGTTCACCGCGCTGCCAAGCACTTTTCCGTAACGTGCCTTGATTTCTTTCTCGGCATCGGTCTGCGGGGCTTCGGGGTAATCGGGGACTTTATAGCCCTGCGTTTGCAATTCTTTGATCGCGGCCTTCAGTTGCGGCAGCGATGCGCTAATATTCGGGAGTTTGATGATATTTGCTTCCGGCTTCAGCGTCAGCTCGCCCAGTTCGGTCAACTGGTCGGCGATTTTTTGCGCGGCAGTCAGGTTGTCGGGAAAGTTGGCGAGAATGCGTCCAGCCAGCGAAATATCGCGCGTCTCGACGGTGATGCCAGCCGCTTTGGTAAAGGCTTGCACGATGGGGAGCAAAGAGTAGGTGGCCAGTGCCGGCGCTTCGTCGGTCAGGGTGTAAATGATTTTCTGGGTAGTCATATGAGTTCTCGGAAGAAACTTTGTTAAAGAAGAAAATGAAATGAGTCGTATCCTGCTGTTCAACAAACCCTATGGCGTGATCTGTCAATTCAGTCGTGACGGCCTGCATCCGACGCTGGCGGATTATATCGCGCTTCCCGACTTTTATCCGGCGGGGCGGCTGGATACGGATAGTGAAGGATTGTTGTTACTGACCGATGACGGCCAGTTGCAGCATCGCATTACCGACCCCAAGCACAAGCTGCTCAAGACTTATTGGGTGCAGGTCGAAGGCGTGCCCGATGCTGCGGCGCTAGACAAGTTGCAGCGCGGTGTACAGCTCAAAGATGGGCTCACCCTGCCCGCCAAAGCGCGGCTGATGCCCGAGCCGGAAAACCTGTGGCCGCGCAAGCCTCCTGTGCGCGAACGCAAAGCGATCCCCACGAGCTGGCTGGAACTCACCATACGCGAAGGCAAGAACCGTCAGGTGCGGCGCATGACGGCGACAGTAGGGCACCCGACGTTGCGTCTAATTCGTTATGCCATTGGAGAGTGGACGTTAAGCGGCTTGCCTGTCGGGGAGTGGCGTGAGGTCGTTGTTTGACGGTCGTCTGAGGTATAATGCGCGCCTTTGAAAAACACCAATAGGAGCTATCCATGCCTATTTACGAATACCGTTGCAGCGCCTGCGGCACGCAAAAAGACGTCATGCAGAAATTCAGCGATCCGGTGCTGACCACTTGCCCAGAGTGCAAGCAGGAAACTTTCGGCAAGCAATTGACCGCTGCTGGCTTCCAGCTCAAGGGCAACGGCTATTACGCGACCGACTTCAAGAATCCGCCCGCCCCCAAGTGCGAACCGTCAACTTGTGCCTCCTGCCCGGCCATGAGTGGTAACGCATGAAAAAATATCTGCTAACCGGGTTGCTGGTGTGGGTGCCGCTCGGCATCACCATTTGGGTGCTGAAGCTGACTATTAGCACGATGGACCAGTCGCTACTGCTGTTGCCCGAAGCATGGCGCGTTCCGGGCATGGGGGTGATCCTGACTGCGGCAATCGTGTTAACAACAGGGTTGCTTGCGCGCAATGTGCTGGGGCAGCGCCTGCTGGATATGTGGCACGCGATCTTGCAGCGCATCCCGGTGGTCAACAGTATCTACAACAGCGTCAAACAGGTCAGCGATACGCTGCTGTCGGAAAACGGCAACGGTTTCGGCAAAGTATTGCTGGTGCGCTACCCGCATCCGCAGGCATGGTCGCTGGCTTTTCAAACTACGGTGCCGGGCGAAGTGTCGCGCGTGCTGGACGAAGAGCATGTCGCCGTTTTTATTCCCACGACGCCCAGCCCGGTGAACGGTTTTTATTTTTATGTGCGCAAGGCCGATACCCTCGAACTCGATATCAGCGTGGATGTGGCTTTCAAATCCATCATCTCGATGGGCGTGGTGGCTTCTCCCGAAGATGCGGCAACAAAACTGGAAGCAGCCGCAACCCAACTGGCGGCCAATAAATAATTTTCTCCCTTCGATTTACCTTCAACTGAACTGAATAGATTTGACTATGCGTACTCATTATTGCGGACAACTTAACGCTTCCCATCTGGATCAAACCGTCAGCCTGTGCGGCTGGGCACACCGCCGCCGCGACCACGGCGGGGTGATTTTTATCGACCTGCGCGACCGCGAAGGTCTGGCGCAGGTAGTGTGCGACCCCGACCGCGCCGACATGTTCAAGCTGGCCGAATCGGTGCGCAACGAATTTGTGCTGAAGATCACCGGCAAGGTGCGCCGCCGTCCGGCTGGCACCACCAACGCCAACATCGGCAGCGGCGAAATCGAAATTCTGTGCCACGAAATCGAAGTGCTGAACGCCTCGGTGACCCCGCCGTTCCAACTGGACGACGAGAACCTGTCCGAGAACGTGCGCCTGACCCATCGCGTGATCGACCTGCGCCGCCCGCAAATGCAAAAGAACATGATGCTGCGCTACAAGACCGCGCGTGCGTTCCGCCGCTTCCTCGACGACAAGGGCTTCATCGACATCGAAACCCCGATGCTGACCAAGTCCACACCGGAAGGTGCGCGCGACTATCTGGTGCCATCGCGCGTGCACGCTGGAGAATTTTTCGCGCTGCCGCAATCGCCCCAGTTGTTCAAGCAAATGCTGATGGTGGCGGGCTTCGACCGTTACTACCAAATCACCAAATGTTTCCGCGATGAAGACCTGCGCGCCGACCGCCAACCCGAATTCACTCAGGTGGATATCGAGACTTCGTTCCTCTCCGAAGAGCAGATCATGAATCTCACCGAAGAGATGATCCGCACCGTGTTCAAGGAAGTGCTGGACGTGACGTTGCCCAATCCCTTCCCGCGCATGACCTACGGCGAAGCGATGAACCGTTTCGGTTCCGACAAGCCCGACCTGCGCGTGACGCTGGAAATCACCGAAGTCACCGACGCGGTGAAGGACGTGGCGTTCAAGGTGTTTGCCGGTGTGGCGAATTCCGACAACGGTCGCGTGGCGGCTCTGCGTGTGCCGAACGGCGGCACGTTCTCGCGCGGCGAGATCGACGACTACACCAAGTTTGTCGGCATCTACGGTGCCAAGGGCTTGGCTTACATCAAGGTCAACGACATCACCAAACTGAACGAAGAAGGCCTGCAATCGCCGATCGTGAAGAACATCCACGAAGCCGCGTTGAAGACCATCATCGAACGCACCGGCGCGCAAAACGGCGACATCATTTTCTTCGGCGCGGACAAAGCCAAGATCGTCAACGACGCGCTGGGCGCATTGCGCAGCAAGATCGGCCACGAGAAGGGCTACACCAACGGCAAGGCATGGGAGCCGCTGTGGGTGGTGGACTTCCCCATGTTCGAATACGATGACGAAGCCAAGCGTTGGAATGCTTGCCACCATCCGTTCACCTCGCCCAAAGACGAGCATCTGGAATTCCTTGAAACCGATCCGGGCAAGTGCCTCGCCAAGGCGTATGACTTGGCATTGAA